>JACQXP010000208.1 GCA_016208645.1 Candidatus Methylomirabilota bacterium
GGCCAGCCTGCACCCAGGGGGAAGACGTGTGCCCGCGCGGCGGCGGGCCCGGGGGAGGAAGCGGCTAGCGGGGCTTGCTGGCGCTGCGGCGCCGGAGGTACTCGGCGATGAGCTGGTCCAGGTTCTTCTCCACCGGTGGGGGGGCAAGCGGGGGTGCGGGGGATGGCGGGGAGGCGGGAGCCTCCGCCTGCGGCTGGGAGGTGGCGTCTCCGCGGGGCTGGCCGGCCTGCAGACTCTGGATGACCCGGTGATGCTGCTGGTCCATGAAGTGCTTGATCCGGGCCTCCGGCGCCCCCTCCCCCAGGGCGTCGCGGTAGTTGACCTTCTCCCGGGCGATGATGGCGCCGGCCCGGAAGACCAGGGTCAGGATGCACGGATTCTGCCGCCCCAGATCCTCGGTCTGGACGTGATACTCGACGCCGTCGTGGCTGACGTTGCTGTTCAGGCCTGGAAGCATGAGGGTTGCACGCGAAGGTGCACGGTACCATACCAAACCCCCCCGGCGGCGGCAAGGGAATTTCCGTTTGCCTTGGCGGCGCCCAGGGGGGATGGTATAGTATGTTCTCGTTTACCCATCTGAAGTTCCCCTGAGCGAGGCGGCTGCCGGGCTCTCATGGTGGACCAGGTTCTCATCCAAACGCTGATGCACGCCGGGCGCCCCCTGGTGACCCTCACCATGGTCGCCCTGGCCCTCTTCTCGGTCTACTCCCTGGCCGTGATCGGCGAGCGGTGGTGGACCTTCCGCCGGTGTCGCCTGGCCTCGGCCGGCCTGCTGCGCCGGGTCCTGGAGTCGGTGGACCAGGGCCATTTGCCGGAGGCGCTGCTCCTCTGCGAGCGGAAGGAGGGCGGGCACGTGGGCCCGGTCCTGGCCGCGGGCCTGCGGGAGTTTCAGCCCCTGACCTCGAGGAACCCGGGCCTGCATGCCGATGCCGCCTTCGATCGGGCCACGGCAGCGGCACGGGAGGCCATGCAGCGGGTGACGGGCGCGGAGATCGGCCGCCTGGAACACCGCCTCACCTCCCTCGCCACGCTGGGGAACATCAGCCCGTTCGTGGGGCTCTTCGGGACGGTGATCGGGGTCATGCGCGCCTTCGAAGCGATCTCGCGGACGGGCAGCGGGGGGCTGGGCACCGTCTCCGCCGGGATCGCGGAGGCGCTGGTGGCCACGGCCGCGGGCCTGTTCGTCGCCATCCCGGCCGTCACCGCCTACAACCACTTCGTCTCGCGGGTCAAGGCCTACGCGGTCGAGATGGATGGGGCCGCCTCCGAATTCCTCACCCGGGTGCAGCGCACCGCCGTGGCTGCACAGAACGGCCGGACGCTGAGGGCTGACGGCTGACAGGTAGAGGTGCCCCGATGGCCATGGCATTGCCGTCGCGCGCCGCGGACCGGCGCGTGCTCTCCGAGATCAACGTCACCCCGCTGGTGGACGTGACGCTGGTCCTGCTGATCATCTTCATGGTGACGACGCCCATGCTCCAGCGGGGGACCGACGTCGAGCTTCCCCAGGCCCAGCAATCCGAGCCGAAGGAAGAAGAGCGCATCACCCTGATCCTCACCCGCGAGGGGCGCGTGTACCTGAACACCCAGGAGATCCCGCGGGCCCGCCTGCGGGATCGCCTGGTGGCGCTGGCCCGCAACCGGGAGCGGGTGGTGCATTTCCGGGGCGACACCCAGGTGCCCTACGGCCTGGTCATCGAGGTGATGGACGCGCTCAAGGCCGCGGGGATCGAAACCGTTGGGCTGATCACCGAGCGCCCGCCGGGCGCGGCGCGCCCCTAGCCCGGATCATTCGCGAACCCGCTCGCGAATAATCGCGGGAATGACCAATTGGGAATTGGAAATTGGTCGTTGGTCATTTGATCCGGTGCTGGCAGATCGTTCACCCCCGATATGCAGGGACCCATGGACCTCTTCTACAGGATTCTCGTCCTGCTCTCGACGTTCGTCATCTGGATCATCAGCACCCTGGGCTATGGGGGGATCGTCCTGGCCATGGCCATCGAGAGCGCCTGCATCCCCCTCCCCAGCGAGGTCATCATGCCCTTCTCGGGCTACCTGGTGAGCCGGGGACGCTTCAGCCTGTGGGGGGTCTCGCTGGCCGGGGCCCTGGGATGCACCCTCGGCTCCGCCGTCGCCTATGCGGTGGGCGCCTATGGGGGGCGCCCCTTCATCCTGAAGTACGGCCGGTACGTGCTGATCACCCCGCACGAGGTGGATCGCGCCGACCGCTGGTTCGCCCGCTACGGCATGGCCGCCACGTTCATCAGCCGCCTGCTCCCGGTGATCCGGACGTTCATCTCCCTGCCGGCCGGCATCGCGCGGATGCCCGTCGGGCGCTTTCTGTTCTACGCCTTCCTCGGCTCCCTGCCCTGGAGCTGGGCCCTGGCCTACGTGGGGATGTTGCTGGGAGAGCATTGGGACCGGGTGGGCGGCCTGCTGCACTCGCTGGATGTCGTGATCGTGTTCGGGCTGGTCGCGGGCGCGGCCTGGTTCGTCTGGCGCCATTGGCCGCGACGGGTGCCACAGCCGGAAGAGGAGTAGGGTGCCACCATGTTTCGGTTTCGATTCTTCCCCCGCACCGAGAAATTCTTCGACATGTTCATCGAGGCGGCGCGCAACATCCACCAGGGCGCGCGCGCGTTCCAGCAGATGCTGGAGGACTTCCAGGGGACCGACGAACAGTGGCGGGCCGTGGAGGAGTACGAGCACGAGGGGGACAAGATCACCCATCGCATCCTCCGGACCCTCCACCAGACCTTCATCACCCCGGTGGACCGGGAGGACATCCACAAGCTGACCGTGGCCCTGGACGATGTCATTGACCTGATCGAGGCCTCGGCGGCGCGCATGGCGATGTACCGGATCGGCAAGCCGACCCCCGAGGCCCTGCGCCTGGCCGGGATCATCGTGCGCTGCACCGACCAGATCGTCCGGGGGGTGACGGCCCTTCCCAACTTCGAATATATCCAGGAGCATTGCATCGAGATCAATCGCCTGGAGAACGAGGCGGACGAGGTCTCGCGGGAGGCCATCGCGGGGCTCTTCATGGGAGAGGCCCCGCCCATCGAGGTCATCAAGTGGAAGGAGATCTACGAGACCATGGAGACGGCCACGGACCGGTGCGAGGACGTGGCCAACCTCCTCGAGGAGATCGCCCTGAAGCATTCCTGACCCCGCCAAGGCGGGGTCAGCGGCGGCCGCATTCCCCCGCCCGCCCGGGGCCGCGAGAGATCCGATCCATGTCGCCCGCGCTTCAGCCTGCCGAGAGCTTCCCCACCCCTGCGACATCGGCCGGGGACATCGTCCTGCGGGTCTTGACCGCGCCGGATTCCCTGGACGGGCTCCTCCCGGGCCAGGGGCTCGGGGCCTACGCCCGCTACCGAGCGGGAGAGACGCTGGCGATCCTGCGGCGCGTGCTCCAGGCGCCGGAGGGCCGCCTGGTGGCCGCCCTGGCGGGAGAGACCCTGGTCGGGTATCTCGCCCTGTATCAGCCGGGTCCGGAGGAACGCTGGGGACAGCGGCCCATCCCCGGCCTGCTGGAACTGGGGGCCCTGGAGGTGGACCGCGCGTGGCGGAGGCGGGGACTGGCCCGGGCCCTGCTCCAGGCCGCGTTCGCCGGGGGGGAGCTGGATACGGCCATCCTGGTCGCCCCCCTGTATGCCTGCGACTGGGACCTGGAGACCTCCGGCCTCCACTGGCGCGACTACCGGCACCTGATCCACCGCCTGTTCCGCCGACACGGGTTCGCCGACTTCGTCACCGACGACCCCCTGGTGACCGTCGACCCGAAGAACGTCCTGCTGGTGCGCGTGGGAGAGGCGGCGGCGCCCGGCCTCTACCAGGCGTTCCGTGCCCTCCTCAGCGAGGTCTCCCCCCGCGTCAGCGCGGCCGAGGCCGATCGCCACCAGCAATACCTGGGGCCCGGTTTCACCGCCATCCGCCAGATCAACCAACTGCCCCCCGAGGAGCGAGAGGCGATCTACCGGCGGCTGATCCCCCGTCGGGTGATCGAGCTTCTGACCCTCGACCCCGCCACGGGGCGGGACCCCGGGGGAGACCGACTGGTCACCTATGTTTGTCCCCCCGATCAGGGCTTCGTCCGGATCGAGGTGCGTCAGCATCCGCCCGACCAGGACTGCGTTTTCCTCTTGAAGCTCACCCAGCCGGCCGAGGAGCTGGTGGAGATCGCCTTCATCATCGCCAATGATCCACAGGCGGAGCGGTTCGACGTGGACCGGGATTCCAGGGGCAATCCCGTGGGGATCCTCTCCGGCATCCGCAATCCCGGCGAGGAACTCAGGGCCATGCGGGCGGGCCTGGCGCCCGGTCAGGTGCGCCGGGGCCTGCGACTCTTCCGGCAGGTGCTGCCGCTGGTCGAGGCCTTCGCCGGCGAATTGGGCAAGGAACAGATCTCCGTGGAGGCGCTCTCCTACCACCACGCCTTCCTGTACGAGCGCCACGGCTTCGGGTATCTCACCGGGCGGGATCGCCTGGAGGAGGTCCACCGGGGCTTCCAGCCCGGCGGCCTGCTGCAAGGCCGCCTGGACGGCTCCACCCCGTTCCGGATGCCCGAGGCGTCCGCGACGGTCCGCGGCCGAAGCTGGGCCATTCACGACGGGATCCTGGGAGAGCCCTGGCGGGTGCCGCGACACTACAAGGTCCTGGGGCGGGCCACGGCCCTCCCCACCTTCGCGGACTGCCCGTACTGATTCGGAGGTCTCACCGCGACGTGCCGCCGGGTCCACCCGGAGAGGGACGGCGGACCGGCGGACATTACGACTGCGGAGGATCTTCTCCCGGGACGCCAGGAACATCCGCGCCTGCCACCACGGCGAGCCGGAAACCGGGACGGGGATTTTCCAGGGAGGCGATCATGCTGGTCGGCCGACGGATGCGCACGTCCCTCATCACCGTGACCAAGGAAGCCACGCTGGCCCGGGCCCGCGAACTCCTCCACAGCCACCGGATCCGGCACCTGCCCGTCGTGGAGCGGGAACGTTTGCTCGGGATCCTGACCGACAGCGACATCCGGCAGGCCTCCCCCAGCAGCGCCGCCGGAATCAGCCCGGACCGGACGGCGGCCTTTCTGGCCCAGATCCCGGTGACCGAGGCCATGGTCAGGGACGTCCGGACCGTGAGCCCCTACACCACCGTCGAAGAGGCCGCCCGCCTGATGATCGAGCACAAGATCGGCTGCCTGCCCGTCACGGAGGCGGACCGCCTGGTGGGCATCATCACCGAGACCGACATCCTGGGCGTGCTGGTGGACGTGATGGGCATCCGCGAGCCGAGCACGCGGTTCGAGCTGACCCTCCCCGACCGGCCGGGCGCCCTGGCGGAGGTCACCCGGATCATCAAGATGCACGAGGTGAATATCTCCAGCATCGTCACCATGCCCCACTGGGAGCCTGAAAAGCGGCTGGCCGTGATCCGGCTCAAGACGATAAACCCTCAGCCCATCCTGAAGGACCTCGCGGCCGCCGGATTCGAACAGCCACCGCTCAAGCCATAGGCGGACCGGAGCGGAACATCGTTTGACGCTCTCCAGAAGGAGGGGGAATGTCCCACCTGGCTGGAATAGGTTGCCTCTGCGGGTTGCACGATTTGCAGACTCCTGTGTCTCAAAAATCCCCATGCGCGCCCATTGCGCCACGCTGAGAGGGGCACGACGTGGGGGGACAACCCCTGTCGTGGCGTCCGGGCCGAAGACTCGACCTTGGGATTTCAAGGTGTTAGGCGAGCCGCTGAACGCCATGGCTGCTCCCTGGCAGAAAGCGGCATATGGCATAGATTTTGCTCTTCGATGAGTTACACGCAGACTCTCAGCACCGAA
>JACQXP010000209.1 GCA_016208645.1 Candidatus Methylomirabilota bacterium
ACGCGGGTCCGGCGCTGGGTCGTTCAGGTGGGCGCTCGCTGGTTGCAGCGTGGCTGGTCAGGTCCGCCGGACCCGTCAGGAGCGAACGCGGCAGCGCCTCGGGCTCGATCACGTTCCCGCGGGAGCAGACCATGGCGTGCTCCAGGACGTTCTCCAGCTCCCGAACGTTCCCCGGCCACAGATGATCCATCAGGATGGCCATGGTCCGCGGCGAGACCGAGGTCGCCTTCCCCTTCCCCTTGGCGGCGAAGCGATCCAGGAGGAACTCCACCAGCAGGGGGGTGTCCGCTTTGCGCTCGCGCAGGGGAGGGAGGTGGACGGGGATGACGTTCAGCCGACAGAAGAGGCCCTCGCGGAACTTCCCCTCCCGCATCAACTGCCGGAGGTCCCGGTGCGTGGCAGCGATCACCCGGACGTCCACCTTGATGGTCTGGGTGCCGCCGAGCCGTTCGAACTCCTGTTCCTGCAGGACCCGGAGGAGCTTCACCTGCACGCTGGGGCTCAGGTCGCCGATCTCGTCC
Organism: Candidatus Methylomirabilota bacterium; assembly: GCA_016208645.1. Classification (GTDB taxonomy): domain Bacteria; phylum Methylomirabilota; class Methylomirabilia; order Methylomirabilales; family 2-02-FULL-66-22; genus 2-02-FULL-66-22. The sequence continues at coordinate 522 of JACQXP010000209.1, forward strand.
AGGAAGATCGTCCCCTTATCCGCCAGCTCGAAGCGGCCCTTCCGGTCCTTGATGGCGCCGGTGAAGGCACCCTTCTCATGGCCGAACAGCTCGCTCTCCAGGAGCGTCTCGGGCAGCGCCGCGCAGCTCACCTTGACGAAGGGGTGTCGGCGGCGCGGGCTGCGGCTGTGCAGGGCCTGGGCGAAGAGCCCCTTGCCGGTCCCGCTCTCCCCCTGGAGCAGCACGGTCGAGTCGCTGTCCTTGATCATCTCCACGAGGTCGAAGACCTCGCGGATCCTGGGATGCTTGCCCACGATCCCGACGAAGGGGGTGCGGCTTCGGCGCTCCTCGGCGATGCGCTCGATCTCGCGCAGGTCCCGGATCGTGCAGACCGCCCCCAGCGTCGTGCCGGCCTCGTCCCGGAACGGACCGGTGGAGAGGCTCAAGGGAACAGCCGTGCCGTGGCGATCGGCGACCGTCACCTCGCGGTTTCGAACCTGCCGGCCCCCTTGCAGCGTCTCGTGCAGCGAAGACCCGGGCCCGCAAATCTCCTGCGGGTACACGTCCTGGCAGGGTCGCTCTAGGACCTCGCCGGCGGGATACCCGAGGATGCGCTCTGCCATCCGGTTGACGCTGGTGATGCGCCCGTCGCGGTCCACGGTGAACACCCCCTCGGCAATCGAATCCAGGACCGCCTGCACCTTGTTCCGCTGCTCGCGCAGCTCCTCGATCAGCCGGTTGATGTGGCTGACGACCCGGATCGTTTCGACGACGCCTACCACCTCGCCCTTTCCGTTCTTCAGGGGGGAGGTGTTGATGCAGATGGGGGTCTTTTCGCCCGCCGCGTCCCGCATGAGGACGTTGAAGTTCGTGACGGTCTCGCCCCCGATGAACGAGCGGTCGAAGGGGCAGCGATCGGTGTCGCAGATCTCGCTCTTCAGAACCGCGCCACAGGCGCGGCCGCCGGCGGCGATCTCAGCCGTCCCGGTGAGGGCCTCGGCCGGCCCGGTGAGGGAGACGATCCGCTTGTCCCGGTCAATCGTCAGGACTGAATCGGGGATGCTCCGGAGGATGTCCAGGACGCTGAGGGGCTCGGTCTGAATGGGCATCGGCAACCTCGCTGAATGGTCCCCGGCTGTCTCACCGGGGAGTGTTGCATCACCATCGCAGCAAGGCCCGTGCCTATTGCGGGATGCTCATCTTGGGATCGTTGCAACCCCCCCAGGGATCGTGTGAATTCGCGGGATTCCGCCTTCGCAACATCACCATTCTGGTCCGCTCTCAATGTTGCATCGCACACAGTGACAGACAACTCTGTCCCACTTAGCAGGGCTCGGCCTGGGGGGGAACTGCCAGAGAAATGGGGAATAGCGAGGCGGCCTGGCGGCTGGCCGAAACGATAGACGCGGGATAGGCTTTCGGGCCGCTTTCGCGGCCTCCCTCAGTTCTCGCGACCCGGAATCGGTTCCTCCTGTCAAGGTCGTTTGGACGATAAAAGGGCTGGCGGGCGCTCGGTTTGGTTGCCACCGTCGTTGCAGAGGTAGAAGCGGAGTGAAAATTTCTATCCAGACTTGCCAAAATCCGACAAATTTGGTAGGGTCAAGCCAAGGAGGAATAGGTATGACCAGCACGGTGTCAGTAAGGATCAGCAAGAAG
>JACQXP010000218.1 GCA_016208645.1 Candidatus Methylomirabilota bacterium
ACATCCACGACGCCCTGACGCAGCAGGGGCACCCGCTCAGCCTCACCGCGATTCACGAGGTGCTGCGCGCCGAAGGGTTCGCCCGCTTGCCGCGCCGCCGCGACGAGGAGCGACCGCAGCGACCACGGCCGGAGCGCGCGGCCGTCGCCGATGTGCGCCAGTTCAGTGTGGCGCCTCGCCGGTTCGCGACCGCCATGGGCGGGCTGTTCGTGTTCGTGCCCTGGCTGGTCCGGCTGGCCCTGGCCGACCTCGTCACTGCCGCGGGCCTGCCGGGGACCCGGATGATCCCGGCGGCGCAGGCGGTCCGGGCCGCGCTGGCGCTCAAGCTGACGAGTACCGAACGGCGGAGCCACGTCATGGACCTCGTCTTCGACGAGGGGCTGGCCCTGTGGGCGGGGCTCAACGTGCTGCCCAAAACCACGTTTCTCAGTCAGTACTCGAGCCGGCTCGGGCCGCGGCGCCGGGCCACGTTGCTCGACGGCTGGGTGAAGACGCTGCGGGGCCACCACGTACTGCCCGGGCAGTCGTTCAACCTCGATTTCCATTCGATCCCATTTTTCGGCGCCGACGAGTTCGTCGAGAAGCACTACGTCTCGCGGCGCCGTCGGCGCCAGAAGAGCGTGTTGGCCTTCCTGGCTCAGGACGGCGACACGCGGGTGCTGTGCTACTGCAACGCCGACCTGCGCAAGGGCGAGGAGGCCGACGAGGTGCTCGCGTTCGTGCGCTTCTGGACGCGGCAGACGGGCCAGCCACCCCCGCACCTGGTCTTCGATTCGCAGCTCACCACCTACCGCAACCTGGCCGCGGTGAACGCGCGGGGCATCACCTTCATCACCTTGCGCCGCCGCACGCCGGCGCTGCTCCGGGAGATGGCGCTGCAGCCCCGAGGAGCATGGCGCACCGTCCACCTCGACGTCCCCCATCGGCTCTACCAGACGCCCAAGGTCATCGACCAGCGCGTGCGACTGCGCCCGTACGGGAGCGAGCCACTGCGGCAGCTGTTCATCAAAGACCTCGGCCACGAGCAGCCCACCGTGCTGCTGACGAACGACCTGCGCGCCACGCCGTCGGCGCTGATCATCCGCTACGCCCAGCGCATGCTCATCGAGAACGGCTTGGCCGACGCCGTGAACTTCCTGCACCTCGACGCGCTCAGCTCGGCCGTCGCGTTGAATGTCAGCTTCGATGTCTTGCTGACCACGATCGCGACGGGGCTGTATCGCCTGCTGGCCCTCAAGCTCCGCGGCTTCGAGCGGGCGCAGCCGCGACAGATCTGGCGTCGGTTCCTGAAAAGCCCTGCGCATGTCCGGGTCACGGCGACCGAGGTGGTCGTGGAGCTGCCCCGGCGCGCCCACAACCCTCTCCTCATCGCGTCGGGCCTGCTCGACGGCCGTACCGTCGTGCCCTGGTGGAATGGCCGCCAGCTCCGGTTCGAAATTCCGTGACGCGCGCCCAAATGTTAGTCCTTTCGGTAGCGTGAAAATCGAGGCTAGCCCATGTTTCCCTTTTCGGTCTATAAGTCCTTAAATTTCCTGAGGCTGACCTGGGCGTTTGTCACTACACGACCGTCGCCGCCTCCGTGGGAGGGGTCGGCGGATCCAACTCCGTGATGCCGAGGGTGGCGAGAATCCGGGCCGCTCGCTCAGTCCCGCGGGTCACGGTGCGTTTGCGCTGCCCCCCGTCCAGCGTGAAATCCACCACCCGCACGGACCGCACCGTCTGCAGCGCTTCGGTCGCCGAGAGATCCAGCCCCGCGGCCTTGAGCTTCTTTTCGATCGCGCGATGCAGAAGGAAGGCCAGCGCGGCGACAAAGACGTGCGCCTGGACCCGCGCATCGGTTTGGTGGTAGATGGGCCGCAGCTCAATGACGTCCTTGAGATTGGCGAAGGCCCGCTCGACCTCGCTCAGTTCCTTGTAGATCCGGACGGCCTCCACGGCCGTCAGGTGCGGCTCTTCCGTCTGGATGACGTACTTGCCCTCGTAGGCTTCCTCCCGCGTGAGGTTCACCGGGTGCTCAAAGAAGCGGAACCGCCCGTCCTGAACCTCCCAGTCGTAATAGCGGTAGCCGTGGAAACGGCCGAGGATGCGCGCCGCGGCGGCGCCGATCTTCGCCGGGGCCTTGAGCTGGCCCCGGCGCACCCGCCGTTCCAGGGCTTCGAGGGCCGTGCGCACTCGCGCCATGGCGTTGAGGCGCTGTGTCCGCTCGAAGGCCAAGCGCTCGTCACTCTGTACGACGAAGATCCGCACGCCGGCCTGGTCCGAGGCCACTTCGTGCACGCGCGTCTTCGGGACCTCCGTCTTTTCGCGTGCCGTGATCCCACCCGGACACTCCGTCCACGGCCCGGTGGCGCGCTCGATGTAGCGATAGACGGCTTCCCGGCGACGGCGCTGGAGCCCGACCACGTAGCCCTGCCCCCGCGCGCGCAAGAGGGCGAGGTTCTCCGAGGTGACCATCCCCCGATCGCCGACCACCACCATGCGCCGCACGCCAAACCGTTGCTCGAGATCCTCCAGCACCTGCCGCACCGTCGTGGCGTCGCGCCGATTGCCGCGAAAGACGTGGTGCGCCAGCGGCCAGCCCTCGACCATCACGAGCCCGACGAGGACCTGCCGGTTGCGCGGCTTGCTGTCGCGACTCTTGCCGTGGGCGCCCAGCGTCGGCGGCCCCTGGCCCTCGAAGGAGGTGGAGGTGAGGTCGTAGAAGACCAGGTCGACGTTGAGGGAGAAGCGGTCGCACAGCCGGAAGTAGAGCTCCTGTTCGATCGTCGCCTTGCGCGCGGCGAGTTGATCGAGGGTGCGATCCCACTGCTTGAGCTGGCGGAAGGCCACGCGTACGCGCGGCAGCCGGCTCGCCCGGCGTTCCGCGTCGCCGCGCCAGACCGGGACCCAGCGCCGGCCGCGCCGATCACAGACGAAGTCCGTGTCCAACCAGCGGGCGAGCTCGTGCTCGCTCGTCGGCGCACAGAGCCGGTTGGCGACCAGGACCAGCGCACGCTCCGCCAACGCCACGCCGGCCCCGCGCCCGCGGCCGCCCTGGCCGTTTTCGGCCGAGGTGACAGACGACGCGTTGCTTGGTCGTGCCGTGTTCGCGGTAGTTTTCGACGAGGCGCACATATTCGTGCTGCACGCCTTCGCCGCCCGCGGCCTTGACGGTGCGCAGGAACATAGGCGCCTCCTCCTGTCATCGCCAATGATAGGAGATGCGCCCTCGGTATCTCAGGATATTTCTACACGAAGTCTGTCACCACGTTTTTCGCGTTCAGCGGGTCGCACACTCGTCAGTTCGCGTACTTATGCGTTCCGATCCTCGCCGAAAAGGGAAACATGGGCTAGCATGCCGACCAGCAGGACCGGTCGAACCGGTACCGGGAAGGAGGTGAGCGGGTGAAGAAGAAGGCGACCAAGAAGAAGAAAAAGAAGTAAGCGCCCATGCGGCGCCCGACCCTGTCGTGCTCCCGTCGCGGCAGGGCCGAACCGTCTGATAGAG
>JACQXP010000219.1 GCA_016208645.1 Candidatus Methylomirabilota bacterium
GCATCCACCGCGCGATCGATCTGGGGTCGCCGCTCTCGAGCTCCGAGAGGCCCGGCACGTCGCCCCCCTGGTCCGGCCCTGCGGAGGACGCCCGGACCGTGGAGAAGCGAGAGATCAGCCGAGTCAGCTTGCCGCCGCCGCAAGCGGGGCATCGGGGAGCCTCTTCCTGGGCCTTCTTGATGGACAGGAAGAAGATGTTCACCCTCTTCCCGCAGTCTTCACAGCTGTACTCGTAGGTCGGCATGGGTACTCCTCCGGGATGGCCCGTCCGCTCCGCGCTCCACCCCCGGACAGGCTCGATCCAGGAGCCCTCGCGCGGGGAGCGCCGTGGCCGCGCCATGGCGTCGGCCGATGGGCGGCACAGAGTATAGGCGGCACGGCGCTCGCTTGCCAAGATCCGGCGCCACGCCGGATCCGATCGAACCATGGTGGAGCCCCCGGAACCGCCGTCACTCGCTCCTCTCGGCACCCAGGGCGATCGAAGAGAGCCAGTGGAACGGAGCGTTGGGCCGCCATTCAGCGGTCACCACCTCCCAGTCGCCCCGGGCCTCCCTGTTCCAGACGCCCTCCCAGCGGGCGCCGCTGCCCGCCGTGGCGATGCACGACCCGGCGGTGACCTGGACCTGCGGGGCCGCCCCGGAGACCAGATCCGCGAAGACCTGGACGCCCAGCCCCGGCTCGGCCGGCGTCGACACGGTCAGCAGCGGAGGCGCGGTCTCCAGGCCGGCGATCGACGGTGTCGGGGACGATGGCGCCTTGCCCTGCAGAGCCTCCAGCCGCTTCTTCAGCTGTGAGTGCTCGTCCCTGAGCTGTCCGAGACAGATGTTGAGAATCGACAGCCGCTCGTCCAGATGGGCCGGCGAGTAGCTGATCCTGCCCGGCTGGTAGACCTCGACCTCGATCTCCTCCGAGACTGCCGGGCCGCTCTGGGATCCGATCGACACCTGGATCGTGTAGGTGCCCGGAACCGGCGGCGCCCACCAGACCGCGGCGGCATCCCGCCAGGTGACCAGGTGGCCGTCCCTGGAGCGCCACGCGACTCTGGGGCGCGCTCCGGCGGGATACCGGATCGACAGGCTGATCCGGGCTGGCTCGCCGCCCCTCACCAGGGTAGGTTCCACGACCACCCTCTCGACCACCGGCACGAACGACGGCCTCGCCGGGTTCGTGATGGCCGCCTCGAGGTTCGCGACCCGGGCGCGAAGCAGCCGCACCTGACCCCTGACCGCAGCCACCTGGTTGCGCAGGGCCCTCCACCGTTGATCCATCCCGTCGTTCACCGGCGAGTCGGCCTCGTCCCGGAGACCCCTGGGCCTGTGCCCCGACTCCGCCGCCGAAGGGCCGGCCTCGGCCCTGGCCAGAAAGCCAAGAACCTGGTCGAGCTTCTGGGCCGCCTTCATCCGGTTCACGTAGAACAGCCTCTCGATCCGGGTGAGAGCCTGTTCGGTCCGTGTCATGTCCTTGCCGGAGCGCTTCAGGCTCTCGACCCAGCCCAGAGCGGCGGACAGACGGTCGTTGAAATCGACCTCGTCCAGCGGATTCGTGACCGTCGAGGCGAGCCCGGACCGCTCTCGCCGGGTCGGAGCGGGCCGGCTGGCCGACATGCGCTTCTGGGCCGCCCTGAGCTTCTCTCGCTCGTCGGGCGTCGCCCGGGTCAGCTTGTCGACATAGCTCCTGGTCAGGTTGACCAGCCCCGACTCGTGGGAACCGCCGCCGGAGCCCCCATCGGCAGGAGGCGGCGGGCTGGCGCTCACGATGGAGTCGTCCATGGCCGGTGCCCCGGCCGAAGCGGCCAAAGCCGCCTCCGGGCCTCGAGGTCTCCCCTCCGTGGAAGCCGGCCGGGGGCCATCGGCTCGGTCGACGTCCTTTCTGCTCTGTTCCCGAGAGGCGCCCCAACCGGGAGCGCCGGGCTTCTGCTGCGTCGATGCCTCGGCCGGAGCCGGAGCCACAGCCGGAGCAGCCCGGCCCTTGTTCTCCCC
>JACQXP010000220.1 GCA_016208645.1 Candidatus Methylomirabilota bacterium
ATGCAAGGCGCGCAAGTTCCGACGAATGAGTGCGGGCTGTTGCCCGCCGCAGTGAGGAGGAACGCCGCGCAACGCCGCAGATGGGCCTTTTTCAGCAGCCTGCTAGGCTCTCGGCTCTCCGCCCGGCATCCCGTGGAGCGACCAATCCACGAGTTCCACGGGGTGAACGGCCCGGACAGGCAGCTTGGCCCGGCGCAGGCCGAGGCCGATCTGAAGCAGGCAACCGATGTTGCCGATGGCCACGACGCTCGCCCCCGTTTCCCGGATGCGATCAACCTTGCGTTGTAGGAGCCGGCCTGCCATCTCTGTTTGCAGCAGGTTGTACACCCCCGCGCTCCCGCAGCACAGGTCCGATTCAGGAAGGTCCACCAGCTTCAGATCCGGGATTCGCTGCAGGAGGAGTCGCGGCTCCCTGCGGATCCGCTGGGCGTGGGCCAGGTGGCAGGCCTCGTGATAGGTCACGGTCATGGGGACGGGTTTCAGTTCGTGCCGCCATGACGCGCCGGCCAGAATCTGGGAGACATCCCGGACCCGGGCGCTGAAGGCCTCCGCCCGGAGCCGCCATTCGGCGTCATCGCGAAGCAGGTGGCCGTACTCCTTCATGGCCGCCCCGCACCCCGCCGCGTTGACCGCCACCAGATCCACCTGGGCCCGTTCAAAGGCCTGGATGGTCCGTCGGGCCAGGGCGCGGCCCGCCTCCAGGTCCCCGCTGTGCAGGTGTAATGCGCCACAACAGCCCTGCCCCTGCGGCGTGACCACCTCGTATCCGGCCGCCGCCAGGACCCGCGCCGTGGCGCGATTGAGATCCGGAAGCACGAAGCGCTGGACGCAGCCCGTGAGGAACCCAACCCGGCCGAGGCGCTGTCCCACGGCGGGTGTGACCTCTGGAAGAGGTCTTCGTGCGGTGGCCGATGGCGCCTCTGGCAGTAGTGCCTCCATCTGGGCCAGCCGCGGCGAAAGCAGGGCGAGCAGGCCGGTGTTTCGAACGACGCCGGAGAGGCCCAGGCGCTGATACCAGGAGAGCGCGCCAAGGAGCCACCCCAGGCGGTCCGGATGGGGAAACAGGGAAAGGATCACCCTCCGCCAGCGCCGATCCCCGGCCGGACGCTCGTACCGTCGCTCGATCTGCGTCCGTGCTGCCTCCAGCAGGTAGCCGTAGGGGACGCCGGAGGGACAGGCCGTCTGGCAGGCGAGACAGCCCAGGCATTGATCCAGATGCTTCACGAAGTCGGCGCTGATCCCCGCCTGCCCTTCATCCACGGCCCGCATCAGGTGGATCCGACCCCGCGGAGACGCCATCTCGAGGCCGGTCGTGAGATAGGTCGGGCAACTGGGCAGGCACAACCCGCAGTGGACGCAGTCCAGGATCCCCTCGCGATCGGGACGATCCACGGCGTCGAAGGCCGGCGCCAGGGGCCGACCGCTCTCTGCCGATCGCGTCGCTACTGCCGTGGGCACGGGCATCTCATTGATTCAATGAAAAATTGAAAACCGACAACTGATATCCGCCCATTTTACGTTGTCGGTTGTCCGTTGTCAGTTTGAGAGTTGCCCTAGATCTGACCCACGAACCGTCCGGGGTTCAGGATTCCCCTGGCATCGAAGGCGGCTTTCAGCCGTTGCATGAGGCCAAGGCCGTCGGGTGGCGGCCCCCACACGTCCACCTGGGCGCGGACCGGCTCCGGAGCATCCAGCACGATCAGGAACCCTCCCAGGGCAGCCAGGGCCTCGCGCGAGGCCGCCAGGCCGCGGGCGACCCCCTCGGTCGTGTCCGCCCGAATTTCTCCCCGCAAGATGCCGTGCGCCACGCTGGCCGCCACGACCACCTCGGTATGCTCCCTCGCGGCGGCGTGAATTGCCCGGATGGCCCGGGCGCAGTCTGCGGGGAGGACGCTCCCCCGCCAGATGGCGCCATGGCCCTTCCCGTCCCGCCACGGGGCGAGCCAGGGGAAGTCGCTGAGACCTGTCCGGGTCTGGGGGGCCGCCGCGTCCTCGGTCGCGACGCCCCCGAACTCTCCTGCCATCCGCGCCAGGTCGTTCGCCTGGGCCCGGATCGCCTCCGGCACCCCCGCGATGGAGACGAACAGGCCCGGGCCCCGCACCGGGCTCCCGCATGCCCGCGCCGCCGCGTCATCCAGCATCTCGACTCGACTGGGCGCCAGATGCGACCCCAGGATCCGGACGGCCAGGGCGTTGGCTGCCTCCAGTTCCGGCGTGGAGAGCCACCATTCCTGCTCCGCCGGCGGCCGGGGATACACCCGGAACGTCGCCTCCAGGATCACCCCGAGCGTCCCGTGGGAGCCCAGGTAGAGTTTCGTGATGTCGTAGCCGGTGACGTTCTTGACGACCTTGGCGCCCCCCTTCGTGATGGTCCCATCAGCCTGGGCCACCCGGATCCCCAGGACCAGGTCCCGCGCCGTGCCATAGCGGCAGCGCAGGGGTCCGCTCAGGTTGCCCCCCAGGATCCCCCCGAGGGTGGCCTGGCTGGCCAATGGAGGATCGAGGGGCAGGAACTGCCTGCCCGCTTCCAGGTGCCGCTGGAGGTCCGCCAGCCGGATCCCGGCCTGCGCCGTTGCCGTCATGTCCGCGGGCTCGTACTCGAGCACCCGGTCCAGCCGGCCGAGGTTCAGGGCCAGGTCATACCGGGACGGCGGGTAGCCTAGCGACTGGTGCCCCCCGCTCCCCCAGGGAACCACGCCCAGGCCCTCCTCCCAGGCCAGGCGCAAGAGGCGGGAGACCTCCGACTCGTCTCGCGGGAACACGGCCGCCTGCGGGGTCGCCGGCCCGAGGCGGTACTCGGCCAGTGCGGGTCCGGTGAAGACGCCGTCGGCTCCGACGATTTCGCGCAGGCCATCTGCGAGGCTGGCGGCAACGGGCATCGTTTCTCCGGAGGTCTGGCGGAAGCCTGCCTTCCCTATCGCTCCGATACCGCGGTCATTGCCGGAGACTGGAGATTCCGGGCGCCCTGCCCCGCCGGACCGTCGGCGGGAAAGATCTTGCCGGGGTTGCAGAGGCCCGCGGGGTCGAAGACGGCGCGAACCCTCTGCATGGCCGCCAGGTCCGCGGGGCCGTACATGAGCGGGAGGTAGTCGCGCTTCTCATGGCCGATGCCGTGCTCTCCGCTGACGCTTCCCCCGGCCTCGATGCAGCGCTTCATGATCTCCGCCCCTGCGGCGATGGCCCGATCCAGATCGCCGGGGGTTGCGAGGTCGAAGCAGATCAGCGGGTGCACGTTCCCGTCTCCCGCATGGAACACATTGGCGATGATCAGCCCGTGGCGACCGCCGATCTCCTCGATTTCCCGCAGGACCGTGGGCAGCTTGCTCCGGGGGACCACGGCGTCCTGCAGGTAATAGTGGTGCGTGATGCGACCCACCGACCCGGCGGCTTCCTTCCGCCCCTTCCACAGCAGGGCCCGCTCCTCCTCCGTCCTGGCCACGCGCAGCTCGAGGCACCCGTATTCCCGGCACGTCGCCTCGACGCCCACGGCCTCCGCCTCGATCTCCGCGCGTGGGCCATCCAGCTCGATGAGCAGCACCGCCCCCGCATCCAGCGGGTACCCGGCCTTGACGTTCGCCTCCACCGCCTTGATGATCTCCCGGTCCAGCATCTCCATGGCCACGGGGATGATGCCGCGGGCGATGATCCCCGAGACCGCGTTGCTGGCCTCCTCGATGGTCCGAAAGACCGCCAGGAGGGTTTTCACCGCCTCCGGCTGCGGCATGAGCCGGACCGTCACCTCGGTGCAGATCCCCAGGGTCCCCTCGGAGCCGACGAACACCCCCAGGAGGTCGTAGCCCGGCCTGTCCTGGATCTTCCCGCCGAGCTGGAGGACCTCGCCGTCCGGCAGGACGACCGTGGCGCCGAGGACGTGGTTCGTGGTCACCCCGTATTTCAGGCAGTGCGGCCCGCCGGCATTCTCCGCCACGTTGCCGCCGATGCTGCAGGCCTGTTGGCTGGCCGGGTCGGGCGCGTAAAAGAGGCCGTGGCGTTTCACGGCGTTGGTCAGCCACAGGTTGATGAAGCCGGCCTCCACCGTTGCCGTCCGGCTGGCCACGTCAATGTCCAGGATGCGGTTCATCCGGGTCAGGACGATCATGACGCCGCCCGCGTCGGGCGTGGCGCCGCCGGACAGGCCCGTGCCGGCGCCGCGGGGCAGGAACGGCACCCCGGCCTCGCGGCAGAGGCGTACGACGTCGGCGACGTGCTGGGTGGAAGTGGGAAGGACCACCAGGTCCGGCATGACCCGGTGGTAGAAGGTGAGAGCGTCGCACTCGTAGACCCGGAGTTCGTCCGGAGCGGAAATCACCCCTTCGGGTCCGACGATCCGCTCGCAGCCCCGGATCAGGTGGGTCCGGGTCTCGGGCGCCAGGTCGCTTCCATTCATGCGGAACCCCGAGCCAATGCAAAGTTGTCGGTTTTCAATTGAAGGTGCGGTCCGGGCGTCACTCGACGATCCAGGTCTCTCCCCGGTTGAACAGGGCGTTGACGTCCCCCGGTCCCAGCTTCTGCCGCGCGGCCTCCAACTGCTTGCCTATGGCCTCCTCGTAGGCCAGGCGGGCGGTCGCGTGGAAGATGCCGATGGGGGTCGGGTGCTCCAGGTGGGCCAGCATGTACGCCAGGGGCCGGTTCGTCTCGTCGTGGACCAGGATATCCTCCTCCGAGGCACCATTCCCCAACGTCACCACCTGGAGGCGGCGGTCAGTTCCCAGCTTGATGCCCTTGTCCCTGTTCTTGCCGAAGATGAGGGGCTTGCCGTGCTCCAGGAGCAGGACCGTGTCCGCCTTGGTCGCCTTGTCGCTGAGCGGCTCCCAGGCCCCGTCGTTGAAGATGTTGCAGTTCTGCAGGATCTCGATGAAGGCGCTGCCCTGGTGTTCGTAGGCGCGCCGCAGGATGTCCTGGAGGTGCTTCGCCTCGACGTCAACGCTGCGGGCGACGAAGGTGGCGTCCACCCCCATGGCCACGGCGATGGGGTTGAAGGGATAGTCCACGGACCCGAAGGGGGTGGATTTCGTCACCTTCCCCAGCTCCGAGGTGGGCGAGTACTGCCCCTTGGTCAGACCGTAGATCCGGTTGTTGAACAGCAGGATCTTCAGCCCGACGTTCCGCCGCAGCGCGTGGATCAGGTGGTTGCCGCCGATGCTCAACCCGTCCCCGTCCCCGGTCACCACCCAGACCGACAGGTCCGGCCGGGAGATCTTCAGCCCGCTGGCAACGGCCGGCGCCCGGCCGTGGATCGAGTGAAAGCCGTAGGTGTTCATGTAGTAGGGGAACCGGCTGGAGCACCCGATGCCGGAGATGAAGACGAACTTCTCGCGGGGAAGGCCCAGTTCGGGCATCACCTTCTGGACCTGGGCCAGGATGGAATAATCCCCGCAGCCCGGGCACCAGCGGACATCCTGGTCCGAAACGAAGTCCTTCCGCGTCAGCTTGGGTGCCGCCGAGGCTACCGCCGCATCGCTCATGCTAGCCCTCCAATAGCCTGAGGATCTTGGCCGCGATCTCCGAGACCTTGAACGGTTGCCCCTGGATCTTGTTCAGCCCCACCGCGTCCACCAGGTACGTCGCCCGGAGGATTGTCAGGAGCTGGCCCATGTTCATCTCCGGCACGAGGACCGTCTTGAAGCGGCGCAGGATCCCGCCCAGGTCCGGTGGCAGGGGATTCAGGTAGCGCAGGTGCACATGCGACACCTTCTTCCCGCGCGCCCGCACCTCGTCCACGGCGGCGGCGATGGAGCCGGAGGTGCTGCCCCACCCCACCACCACGAGGTCGCCCGCCTGCTCCCCGCGGATCGTCGTGGGGGGGATGTCCTGGGCCACCGCGGCGACCTTACGGGCCCGCGCCCGCGTCATCAACTCGTGGTTGGCCGGCGAATAGCTGATGTTGCCCGTGACATCCTCTTTTTCGATGCCGCCGATCCGGTGCTCCAGTCCCGGGGTCCCGGGCTTCACCCAGGGGCGCGCCAGGGTCTCGGGGTCCCGGAGGTACGGGAAGAACCCCTCGACCTCCGTCCGGAACTGGACCGGGATCGGCGGCAGGTCCTCGAACTTCGGAATCAGCCAGGGCTCCGCCCCGTTGGCCAGGTAGCCGTCGGTGAGGAGAAACACGGGGGTCATGTACCTGATGGCGATCCGCACCGCATCGTAGGCCATGTTGAAACAATCGCCGGGGGTCGCCGCCGCCAGGACGGGCAGCGACGAGTCGCTGTTCCGGCCGAAGATGGCCTGGTACAGGTCGGCTTGCTCCGTCTTGGTCGGCAGGCCGGTGCTGGG
>JACQXP010000221.1 GCA_016208645.1 Candidatus Methylomirabilota bacterium
ATGACATGGTGGAGGGCGTCCGGCGCATCCAGACGGGGCTGGCGGGGCATGGCAGGCGCCAGCCTAGCACAAGGAGCGTTGGGACGCAACGTCCCCCATTACGGGATTCGAGGATTTCTGGGAGCGTCGCGCCCAGAGCCTCGTGGCCTCATGATCCCTTTCTCACAAATCTGTCGTGCACCCCATTAGTCTGGCTGGGGGGAAGGTTCTGAAGCCAACGGCTAATGGCCAACGGCTGTTCTTGGTGGAGGCGCGGGGCGGACTCGAACCGCCGAATCGAGGTTTTGCAGACCTCTCCCTTAGCCTCTTGGGTACCGCGCCTTGCCTGAATAATATGTCAACTCGCCGAGGCCGTCAACTTCAAGTCTCTCTCCTTCAAGTCTCTCTCCGTCTCTCCGTCATGTCCGCGATGTGTGGAGTTCGCTTGGAAACGCGCTCGGGCGTAAGGCCGATACCTCGGACACGTGCAGGAGGTGAGGATCCGTCGTGACGAGCGCGCTGGTGCCAGTACGTAAGGCCGTCGCCAGGAATATGCCGTCGTTGTAGGAGAATGGGTTATTCCTGGAGTAGTACCGTCGGCGATGGATCGCCGACATGACTGCGAGATCGGCATCAACGGGCAGGATCGTCAAGTGGCCAGCGAACCCATCCTCCAGGGTTGCCCGGACGATGTCGAAGCCGGGCTTCTTTTCGCGCTCAAACACCCAACGAATCTCCGCCAGGGCCATAACGCTGGTGAAAGCTACGATCTCCCCCTTCTGGAGGGCACGCAGGAGACGTTCGGAGGCCCGGATATCGTCCCGGGGAGCCCGGGTGACCTCGGGCACAATGACGGCAAGGAACACGTTACTGTCAAGACAGAGCCTCGGTCTAGTCCCGGAGGGCATCTTCGCTTTCCCGCTCGTAGTCCTGGTGCAGCTTGGCGAGATCTGCTGGGGCGAGCGCTCTCCCGGCTAGGCGGAGTGCCTTGACCGGATCTTTCGGGACCACGATGATCCGCCAGAGACCATCATCGCCTTTCACGAAGGTCAACCGATCCCCCACGCCCGCCCCGAGCGCCTCCCGCACTCGCTTAGGGAGAGTGATCTGATACTTACCCGTGATGAGCGTCGTCTCAGCCATCTTGAGCCCCCTGGAGATGGTCAGACTTCCTTGCATAATTCATATTGTCAGAAAATATGAGGATTGTCAAGGCATTCGAGATCATGGAAGGAGAACGTCGAATTGGTCGCGCAGGCATCGCGGCTGGAGAGTTACTCCCTCAGGGGGCACGCCGAGGATAGCCTCTCCCATTTGTTTCATGGCTGGTCAGGGCACTCAAACGTGATTGTGGAGCATCAGCTCCTTCGGGTGGGGGTTCAGGTAGATCTGGTCCCGGAGGTAGGGAACTTCCACTCGCGCGAGGTGATGCTTGAGGAGCGTGAGGGGCACGACGAGGGGAACCAGGCCCCGGTAGTAGTCGGCGATCACGGCCAGCAGCTCGGCCTTGTCCCGTCCGTCCAGGTCCCGCTTGAGATATCCCAGGAGGTGATGCATGACATTCGTGTGCTTCTTGGCGGTGCCCTTGACCTTGAGCGCGGCCATGAAGAGTTCCCCGTAGCGGGCCTCGAGTGCCCTCGGGGTCAGGTCCTTGGCATTGGCCACCAGCCGACCCAGCTCCGCATAATGCTTTGGGCTGTGGGCCAGGAGCAGCAGCTTGTGCGCCGTGTGGAAGGCCATCAGCTTCCCCCGGGTGAGGCCCCCCGCCAGCATGTCGCGCCAGCGGCGATAACAGAAGACCCGCTCGATGAAATTCTCTCGCAGCCCCGGATCGTGCAGACGCCCCTCCTCCTCCGTCGGCAGGAGGGGGAACCGATCCGTCAGGGTATGGGCGAAGATGCCCATGCCGTCCTTCCCCGGAATCCCCGAGGGCCGGTACACCCGCACCCGCTCCATCCCACAGCTCGGCGATTCGCTCTTCAGGATGGTGCCCGAGAGGTCCGCGTTGTCCAGCGCGTCCAAGGACTTCACAGAGGACAACCCTCCCTCCTCCGAGCCTGCTGCTACTTCAACAGCCTGGCGTAAGTCGCCTCGTCGAATCCCACGATGAGCGTGCGGCCCTTGCGGAGTGTTGGGGCTCGCAAGTTCCCCGTCGGCCCCAGAAGCAGGGCCTTGATCGTCCCCGCGTCCGGTTTGTCTTTCTTCAGGTCCAGATGGACCACTTGCTTCCCTTTGCTGGCGTAGATCTCGTCCACCCCTCGGACTAAAGCCATGGCCTCTTTCTCTTTCAGCGTCGTCTTCTTCGCATCCGCTTGCGATGCGGCCCCAACTTTGTGCTTCGCAAGGAACCCTTGCGTTTTGGCACAGGTCTTTCACCCCGGGCGATGGTAGCTCCAATCAACGCATGCCATGAATACCTCCCTTCTGACTCGTCATCCTACCGACCCAGGAGGTGTCGGAGGGCAGCCTCGAGTTCGGGGTAGCGGAATCGGTAGCCTGATGCCTGGAGCCGCGTCGGCATCACCCGCTGGCTCGACAGCAGCAGCGCATCGGCCAACTCCCCGAATGCCAGCCTCGCGGCAAAGGCGGGCATGGGGGCCACGGCCGGCCGCGACAGCACGCGGGCCAGCGTCCGCGTGTACTCCGCATTGGTCACCGGCGCGGGAGCCACCGCGTTCACGGGTCCCTGGAGAGACTCGGTGACGATGGCGTGGTGAATCGCCCCGACGGCATCATCGATGCCAATCCAGCTCACGTATTGCGTCCCGCCCCCGATCCGGCCGCCCGCGCCCAGCTTGAAGGGAAGGAGCATCTTCCTGAGGGCTCCGCCCGCCGGGCTGAGGATCATCCCGAAGCGCAACTGGACCACCCGGATGCCGGCGCGCGAGGCGGGCTCGGTGGCCGCTTCCCACTCGCGGCAGACCCCGGCAAGGAAGTCGCTCCCCGCCGCGCTGTCCTCGGCGAGGATCTCGGCGCCCCGGTCCCCGTACAAGCCGATGGCCGACGCGCTGACCAATACCCTGGGGCGACCCGCCAGTGCCGCCAACGCCTCGCAGAGCCGCCGCGTGCCCTCGACCCGGCTGCGACGGATCTCGGCCTTGCGCGTCGCGGTCCACCGGCCGGCCGCGATATTCTCCCCGGCCAAATGAACCACACCATCCAGCCCTTCCAACTTGGAAAGGTCCCTTACCCCCTCCGCAGGACTCCACGCAACGTCGGCACCGCCGGGTGACCGGCGCACGAGCCGGATCACGCGATGCCCACCCGCGGTGAGAGACGATACCAAGGCCGAGCCAACCAGACCGCTGGAGCCGCTGACGGCGATACGCATGGTGTCCTCCTGCCCGGCCCTTTCGCCATTCCGGGCAAACCCTCCCCTCGCCGGCAACGCGTCGGGCTGTCCAAGGAGCTTACCATAGCAGTAGTGAATTTCACGCCTATTCGACTCCGTGCGATACTCAATCGAAGCATTCCAAGAGCGGAATGTGAACGGCCTTGTCTTGGAAAAACGGCTTGCGTTGCTGGGCAGGGCCGGGTATAGAGATACCGATGGGGACCAGCGAGGCGGGAGCGCGTTCTGGCCGACGCTTTGGAAAAACTCATGCCCTCAGGGAGCGGGAGCTGATGCAATTCAAGTTCGACGCCAATCAACCCGCTGGGCCTATTCCCCCCGGCCCCCCTTTGCCCCACATTCGGGAGATCCGGCATCCTCCTCCCAGTGCAGACAATTGATCTTTCCTCCCTTCACATCCGAGACGTGACGAAATAGACTGAGGTCAGACGCGGCTCACCGCGCGCCCCCCGAATCGCGGCCAGGGGGGCACCGGGTCAGCGGGTCAACGATTTCCGATGATGAGACTCAACGATGACAGAGGAGCGGGCATTGGAGAATTTCCCTCGTGTGGCATCCTTCAAAGACGTGCAGGGACTCAAGGACCATTTGGCCACGCTGCCCATCCCGGTGGCCTGCGATGATTCCCTGCTGCCCCTCGACCGCAATCCGCTGGCCCAGCCCCTGACCGTCTATGGCCGCACGGTGGGGAACCGGTTTGCCATCCATCCCATGGAAGGCTGGGACGCCACCCTGGACGGCAGGCCGACCGATCTGGTCCTGCGCCGCTGGAGGAACTTCGGCATCTCCGGCGCCAAGCTGATCTGGGGCGGGGAGGCGGTGGCGGTCCGCCGCGACGGGCGCGCCAACCCTAATCAGCTCTATTACTGCGAGGCGAACCGCAAGGCGCTGGTGGAGCTGCTTCCCGCCCTCAAGAAGGCCCACCGCGAACGCTGCGGCACCACGGAGGACCTCCTGGTGGGACTGCAGTTGACCCACTCGGGACGGTTCTGCCGTCCGGAGCCCGATCACCAGTCTCGCCCGCGCATCGCGTACCGGCACCCGATTCTGGACGGCACATTCGGCATCCAGGATGACCGGCCGATCCTGTCAGATCCTGAGCTGGGCGACCTGGTGCAGGATTACGTGGCCGCGGCCAGGTTCGCGGCCGAGGTCGGGTTCGACTTCGTGGATATCAAGCACTGCCACGGGTACCTGCTCCACGAATTCCTCTCCGCCCACACGCGGCCCGGACCGTACGGGGGAAGCCTGGAGAACCGGACCCGCCTCCTGCGCGAGATCAGCGCCGCCATCCGGCGGGATGTCCCTGGCCTGCACCTAGCTGTCCGTCTCTCCACCTTCGATCTCGTTCCCTTCACCCACCCGGCGCCAGGCCAGGGCGCCCAAGGAGTCCCGATTGATTTTCGCCCGTACCTTCCCTACCGGTACGCGTTCGGGGTGAATCCCGACAATCCTCTCGAGATGGATCTGACTGAACCCGTGAGGTTTCTGCATCTCTGCCGGGAGCTGGGAATTGCCCTCGTCAACATCTCGGGCGGAAGTCCGTACTACAGCCCCCACATCCAGCGGCCCGCCTACTTCCCTCCGTCCGACGGGTACCCTCCACCGGAGGATCCGCTCACGGGATGCGCCCGCTTGCTCGACGTGGCCGCCCGCTGCAAGCGGGCCGTGCCGGACCTCACCATGGTCGGCACCGGATACACCTATTTCCAGGACTACCTCCCCTTCGTTGCCCAGGCCCAGGTGCGGCTCGGCCACGTGGACTTCGTCGGCATCGGTCGCATGGTGCTCGCCTATCCCGAGCTGCCGCACGACGTCCTGAGCGGCCGGCCCCTCGACCGCAAACGCATCTGCCGAACCTTCAGCGATTGCACCACCGGTCCGCGCAATCGGATGGTGTCCGGCTGCTATCCCCTCGACCCCCATTACAAATCCCTGCCGGAAGCCGAGGTCGTCAGGAAGCTCAGGCAGAAGTCAGGACGGTAGCCCAATCAGGCAGAAGTCAGGACGGTAGCCCAACTTTCCAGACCGTCCCGCTAGAGTGGAGAATCCTTGTTGGGCATTTTTCCTCCCCACCCACGCCCCTTCCTCCGCGGCGAACCGAATCAAGTCCCACACGTACAGCACGACAGCTAGGAAGAGAGTGAGGAGTGCTGCCGACAATAAGGAGAGGTCGCGGGCGATCAGCCCCACAATAAGGCCAGCGAATAATGACTTGATCGGGTGCATAGCCATACTTCTCTGCACGCCTACCGGACTGCTTCCGACCTGCAAGGCTTGGGTTGAAGACCTCGTGCGCTCAGGTTTTTTCGCCCTCGACTGCCACCGAACTGGATCGCCGCCGCTCTTCACCGTCCGAACCAGCGCGGCAGCAGGGTCGTGAGGGGCGGCAGATAGGTGATCAACAGCACGCCGATCACCAGCACGCATTGCATCGGGATGACAGCGCGAGAGATCTGGAGCACGGGTTTGTCGAACCGATACGAGGACAGAAAGATGTTGATGCCTACCGTCGGGGTCAGCAGTCCCAGCTCCATGTTCGCCAGAAAAATGATGCCCAGGTGGATGGGGTCAATGCCGTAGGCCAGGCCCAGCGGCACGATGAGCGGGACCACCACCACGATGGCCGAATACATGTCCATCACACAACCCACTGCCAGCAGGACCAGGTTGACCGCGAGCAGGAAGGCGTACTTCGACTTCACCGCGCCGGTGACCCATTCGGCCGCGCGGGCGGGAATCTGGGCGTCGATCAGGTAATTGGTGAACCCCAGCGCCACGCCCAAAATGAGCAGCACGCCACCCACCAAGAGACCACAATCCGCCATGACGCGCGGGATCTCTCGCGCCCGCTTGAAATCGCGGTAGACGAAGGTTTCCACCACGAAGGCATACAGCGCCGTGACCGCCGCCGCTTCGACCGGCGTGGCGAACCCGCCAAACAACGCGACCAGCGCCACGACGGGCAGCAGCAGTTCCCATTTGGCGGCCCAAATGGCGCGCCCCGCTTCTCCGCGGTCAAACGCGGGCCGGCCGGCTTCTTCTTTCGGCCCCAGGCGAATGCCCAACCAGGCGGCCATACCTACCAACAGCAACCCTGGGCCGAGGCCGCCGAGAAACATTTTTTCGATGGTCACGCCGCCAGCCTTGGCGTTGAGGCTGGCCACAATGGCGTAGAGAATCAACGGCAGTGAAGGCGGGAACAGCAGCCCGAGACCGCCAGATCCGGTGAGCAATCCCAAGGTGGAACGCTCCGAATACCCCGCGCCCATCAGCACCGGCATCAGCAGCCCGCCCAATGCGAGAATCGTCACGCCCGACGCGCCGGTGAATGATGTGAAAAATGTGCACGCTAGAACCGTGACGATCGCCGGCCCGCCGCGGAATTGTCCCAACAAGGCTTGAAAGACCCGGACCAGCCGTTTCGATGCGCCGCCCTCCGCCAGGAAATACCCGGCCAGAGTGAACAGCGGGACCGTCGGCAGCGTGGGGTTGGTCACCAACGAATAATGGGTGAGCGAAATGGAAGCGATGGGCAGGTCTTGCCCCCAAAACAGAATCAGCGCCGCGCCGCCCAACAGCACAAAGATCGGCGCGCCGAGAACGACGGCCAGCAGCAGCGCCAACAGGGCGGGCAGGACCAGCGTGTCGGGCGCGATCGGCGGCTGGAGTCCTGTCCACACCACGCCGCCGGCCAGCAGCAGCGCGACCAGCCGTCCGCGCCAGCTTTCCGCCGCACGCCAAAGCAAACGGAGCGCAATCACGCCGAAACTCAAGGGCATGACCAACTGGATGGTCCACAGTGGAATGCCGTACGCCAGAATCTTGCCGGCGTCTGTTTCCGCCTGCACCAGTTGCGCCGCTGCCACGCAGAGAAACACGCTGATGCCCGCGGCAAAGGCACTGCTAAAGACGCGCGCATACACCTGCCGCCGCCCTTTGAGAAAATCTATCAAGGTCGAGAGCGTGAGCAGGCGGCGTTCGCGCGCCGCCAGCGCCCCACCCAGCAGTCCGATGAGCAGCGTCAAATGTTGCTGAAAGGCGGTCGCGCCGCTGATGCCGGTTTGGAACAATTTGCGCAGGCAATTTGCGCAGGACGATTTCCCCCAGCGGCAGGAGCACCAAGGCGGCCAGCGTGAGCGAGACCAGGAGGTTTTCGATGTCCCGCAGCCAGCGGCGCCAGCCTTCGCCTGCCGGGGCGGGCTGAACCGGGCCGGATCCATCGCTGCGGTTCCCGCCCATCATTTTTTGTCCCCTTGCCGCGCGGCGCGGTAGGCTTTCAGTTGTTTGACCACCTCGTCGAACATGTCCCCCGGAACGATCACCCCGCGGATTTTAGGATACGCCGCCTCCACCTCCCGCCGCCACTCGGCCTCGACGTCCGGGGGGACCGCGTGGACCCTCAAGCCGCGCTTGCGCATGGCCTCGACCGATTCCACGCTCTCGCGCCGGCCGTCGGCCTTCATGAGCTTGCCGGTCTCCGTGGCCGCCTTGCGCAAGGCGTCCCGCCCCTCCAGGGGTATGGCGTCCCAGGTCTTTTTGGTAATGACCGTCGCGCCGACTAGCGGCGCCCAGGGCAGATCGAGCATGTGGGGCGCCGCGCCATCCACCTGGCCGGCCAAGGCGATGCTCGGCGGCAACGGGACCGCGCTGATCAAGCCGGTTTGCAGGTTGGGCAGGATGTCCACCGTCTCCAACGGGACGGGATTTAGGCCCACCGAGCGGTAGATGTCTACGTCGGCGGCGCTGCCGGCCCAGACGAACAATTTGCTCTTCCTCAAATCGTCGGGGCGGATCACCGGCTGTTTGGAAAAGAACCGCACCCAGCCGGTATCGCCCCAAAACAGCACCACGAATCCCTTTTCCTCCAAGCGCTTTTCCAGCATCGGTTGCAGCTTCTCGCCGATGTAATCCACTTCCTCCAGCGAGCGGAACATCAGCGGCAGGTTTTGGAGGCCGGTGACGGCCGGCTCGATCTCCGCCAGGCCCACCGCGGTCAGCATCCCAGCCTGCAACTGGCCCAACCTCATGCGGCGAACCATGTCGGCCTCGCTGCCCATCGTGCCGTCGGGATAAATGGTCAGCAGCACGCCCCCGCCCGGCGCTTGCCGCCATTGTTCGCCCATGGCTTGAAGGTGTTTGTAATACGAGGAGCCTCTCGGGGCGAGCGTACCCAGCCGCACTCTCACCGGGCCGCCGGCGCCGAAGACGCGGTCGAGGGAGCCCAACGCGCCGCCCAGGCCCAAGGCCAGCGCGGCGGGTAGAAATTGTCTTCGCGCGAGTCCGTTCATTCTCGTTGTCTTCTGTGACGCCAATCCATTCGCACTGGTTGCAACCGTCGGGAACGGTTCCTTTGGCTGCGACTTCGCCGTGCTGTGGCTTTCCATGTGGCGCGCCTCACTCATTCTCAATCAAGAACAATTCTGCTTTCCGCGACAGGAGCCAGCGCGCTCGGCGCTGCATGACCACATTCAGGGGCCGCGTGTCTGGGTTGGTGTCGGGATTGATGATCAGCGCCCGGCTGAGCAGCGACTCAAATTCGTTCACGTCCTGCGTTTTCACCGCCACCGCTTCCGCCAGAGCCACCAGGGGCGAGGCGTCTTTCCCCTCCGAGAGCGCCAGCGCCCGCTCGAAATGTTCGCGGGCACGCGCCGCGGGATCGCCGGGCGCGCCCTGGCGGCTCATTTCGTACGTGACCAGAAACGTGTGAATCGCCCCGCGACCGTAACTTTCGTCCAGTTCCAGCGCCCGGTCCATCAAGGCTTCCATGGCCGGAATCTGCGCGACGAGTTCAGGGTTGTCCTTGGAAAGGGAGATGGCCGCTGCCCACGCGGTCGCGGTCCAATACAGGAGCGGCACATCAGCCCTGGTGGCGGCGCGCACCGCGACTCTGGCATTGGCCAGCAAGGTATTGGGAAAGCCGGGGTGATTCACTTCCAGACCGCGCAACCCGTAAGTGCGCGCGCGCAGGTACAGGCGCCTGGCCCGCGTCCGCAACGCCTCGGCGGCGGCCAGGTCGCGCGCCTCCAGCTCGTCGGCCTCCTGTTGCACGAAGGCAAAGGCATATTGTGTAAACCCGCTCGCCGCGGCGGACAGCAGGCCTTGGTGCTGCGGGCTCTCTGCCAGCAAACTCTCCAGGAGCTTGAGACTGAAGGGGGCCGCCGCCTTGACCAGATCCGGGTCCTCATCGCTGGCCAGGGTCGTGCCGCTGTGGGCGACGGCGTTGGCGAACTGATTGAGGGCATAGCGGCGCAGCAGCGAGCAGCCGCTGCCGGCGATCCACACCAGCAGCAGCAGGACCAGTAGCGCCCGCAGTCTATTCGTCCCGGTCCCCATCCTGCGCCACCTCACCAATCCGTCTTGCCTGAGCCCCTACTTTGAGGACCCCAGTTCCCACGGGATCTCCCGAATCCGTGCCGCCCGATCTCGCACCAGCACCAATCGCTCGAGACATCACCGGGCGCGAACTGAAGGCTACCTGACCTCAACGCTCGGGTCAAGTCGCGCCGGGCACAGTCATGTCTTTTCGAGACGCTGAGTAGCGCCGGAGGACCCCCTTCCTAATCTCCTGAAGAATCGAGGCTGCCTTCACGAAGAAGGAGAGGGCCTACCGCCCTCGCAGACATGAGATGGGACGGAACGAGGAAGAAGTTCCGAACGCCCTGCCTCGCGGCGCCTCCATCTGTTGATGGCGTGTAGACATGAGTGGAAGGCCTGGACCAACCATTGGCGAGGGGGGAGCCCGCAGGCTCGGCATTGTCAACTCAAAACCATTCCAACTGAGAGCGTTCGGGAGTTCGGGGCACCCACGCCACTGCGGTGGGTGCCCACCGCGGTGCCGTGGGTCCCGAGGGTTCGGTTGTACTTTTCGGCCCCGAACAACCGAACGCCCGAACCACCGAACGCTTTTCAGTCGGAGATTCCCATCGCCTTGAGGACGGCGACCATATCCGCCTCGACGCTGGCCGGTTTCGGCGAGCGCTTCACCGCGGTATCCGGATCCTTCAGCCCGTGCCCGGTCAGGACGCAGACGATCCGGTCGCTGGGACTGAACCCGTGCGCCTTCGCCCACCTAGCTAGGCCCGCCACGGAGGCCGCCGAGGCCGCCTCGCAGAAGACGCCCTCCATCCGGGCCAGCAGGCTGTAGGCGTCCAGGATCTCCTCGTCCGACACCATGTCGATCTGGCCCTGAGATTGCTGCGCCGCCTCCAGCGCCCCCTTCCAGCTGGCAGGGTTGCCGATCCGGATGGCGGAGGCGATCGTCTCCGGACGCTCGACCACCTGCCCCCGGACGATGGGCGCCGCCCCCTCCGCCTGCCAGCCGATCATGCGGGGCAGGCGGCTGACCCTGCCCGCCCGGTGGTATTCGCGGAAGCCCCGCCAGTAGGCCGTGATGTTCCCGGCGTTCCCCACCGGGATGAACAGGTGGCTCGGCGCCTCGCCCAACTGGTCGCAGACCTCGAAGGCCGCCGTCTTCTGTCCCTCCAGCCGATCGGGATTCAGCGAGTTCACCAGGATGATGGGGTGTTTCTGCGAGATGTCGCGCACAATCTTCAGCGCGTCGTCGAAGTTTCCCCGGATCTGGAGGACGCTGGCCCCGTGGAACATGGCCTGGGACAGCTTGCCCAGGGCGATCTTCCCCTCGGGAATCAGCACGAAGGCCTTGAGGCCCGCCCGCGCCGCGTACGCCGCCGCCGAGGCCGAGGTGTTGCCGGTCGAGGCGCAGATGACCGCCTGCGCCCCCCGCTCCACTGCCTTGCTCATGGCCAGGGTCATGCCCCGGTCCTTGAAGGACCCGGTCGGATTGGCGCCCTCGTACTTCAGGTACACCTCGCACGGGAGCCCGAGGTGCCGCCCCAGCCGGTCCGCCGGGATGAGCGGGGTGTTCCCCTCGTTCAGGGTGACGATCGGGGTCGTCTCGCCGACCGACAGGAATTCGCGATACCGATGGATCAGACCGCTCCACGCCATGCCTGTACCTTCATCAGCCAGCCTTTCCTCGGGCCTCTCGGCTCTCGGCTCTCGGCTCTTTGATCAGTCCTCGGCCCCCTCGACCCGGATACAAACCGTATCCTGGGCGACCGCGTCGAGATGGTTGATCCGCTTCAGGGCCTTTTGCATGTCGCCCTCCACCGCCTCGTGGGTCAGCATGACCACGGGGACGGCTGCCTGCTCGGCGCGGCCCTTCTGGATGACGGAGGCGATGCTGATCTGGTTCTCGCCCAAGACACCGGAGACCAGGGACAGGACGCCCGGCTTGTCCAGCGCCATGACCCGGAGGTAATACCGGCTCCGGATGCGCTCCATGGGCCGCAACCCCGCGCCCTCGGCCATCGCCCCGGTGGGGAGCAGGGAGACGCGGGAGGGTCGGTGAAAGATGATGTTGTGGGCGATCTCCACGATATCCGCCACCACCGAGGAGGCCGTGGGCATCTGCCCCGCCCCCCGGCCCGAGAACATCAGCGAGCCGGCCGAATCGCCGCGGATGTGCACGGCGTTGTACACCCCGCCCACCGAGGCCAGCAGGTGGGTGTCCGGGATCATGGTGGGGTGCACCCGCACCTCCAGTTCCCCCGAATCCTCCTTGGCGATGGCCAGGAGTTTGATGCGGTACCCCAGCTCCCGCGCGAAGGCGATGTCCACGGCGTCGACCTTCTGGATGCCCTCGATGTAGATGTCGGAGAAGCGGATGTATCCGTTGTAGGCCAGGGAGGCCAGGATCTGGAGCTTGTGGGCCGCGTCCAGGCCGCCCACGTCCAGGGTCGGGTCCGCCTCGGCGTAGCCCTTGGCCTGGGCCTCGGCCAGCACCTCGGCGAAGGGTTGGCCGGTCTCGGTCATCTTGGTCAGGATGTAGTTCGTGGTCCCGTTGACGATGCCCATGATGGACTCGATCTGGTTCGCCACCAGGCCCTCGCGCACCGACCGGATGATGGGGATGGCCCCACACACGCTGGCCTCGAAGCCCAGATCCACCCGCTTCGCCGCGGCCGCCTGGTAGATCTCCAGACCGTGCTCGGCCAGCAGGGCCTTGTTGGCCGTGACCAGGTGCTTCCCCTTCTCCACCGCCTCCAGGCAGAGCGTCCGGGCCACGCTGGTCCCGCCGATCAGCTCCACCACGATATCCACCTGTGGGTCGTTGATCACCTCCATGGCATCGCCGGTAAGCAGCTTGGAATCCACGGCAATCCGGGGCGTGCCCGTCTCGGCGATCCGGCGGATGCGCAGCCGCGCCCCGACTCGCCGGTCCAACAGGGCGGCATGGTCCTGGAGGAGCTTCACTACGCCCGATCCGACCGTGCCCATCCCCAGGATGCCGATGTTGATGGTTTTCATTGGGATCCCCTCGTCAGATGGCGAACGCCGGGTTCACTTCAGGGCGCGCGAGAGGCCCGTGCCCCACGCCCAGTGGATCGCCTCGACCGACAGGCGGAGGCTGAACCCCTGCCCCCGGAGCATCAGGTGATCCCCGCCCACCATGCCCAATTCCACGCACGGCACCCCGTGGCGCCGCGCCATCGCCCGCACGGATTCTGTCTTGTCCGGTCGCACGCTCACCACGATGCGCGAGGCCGATTCCCCGAAGAGCAGCGCGTCCGGCCGCATCTCGCCCGGCAGGGTGAGCGTGGCCCCCAGCCACGCCTTCGGCGTGGTCATGCAACACTCGGCCAGAGCCACCGCCAGGCCTCCGTCGGCGCAATCGTGTGCCGAGGACACGCCGCCCGCCCGGATCACCTCCAGGCAGACCTGCTGGACCGCCCGCTCGCGGGTGAGATCCAGCGCAGGCGGTCGCCCGACCTCCAGGCCATGCACGACCTTGAGGTATTCGCTGCCGCCCAGCTCCTCGCGTGTCTCGCCCAGCAGGAAGACGACGTCCCCTTGCGCCTTGAACCGCTGGGTCGTGGCGTGGGCGATGTCCTCCAGGAGGCCCACCATCCCGACGATGGGGGTCGGGAAGATCGCGGTGCCCAGGGTCTCGTTGTAGAAGCTGACATTCCCGCCCGTCACGGGGGTCTGGAGGGCCCGGCACGCATCACCCATCCCGCGCACCGCCTCGGCGAACTGCCACATGATCTCGGGCCGTTCCGGGTTGCCGAAGTTCAGGCAGTTCGTGATGGCCAGCGGCCGGGCGCCGGCGCACACCACGTTGCGGGCCGCCTCCGCCACCGCCAGCTTTCCCCCCTCGTAGGGATCCAGGTAGGTGTAGCGCCCGTTGCCGTCGGCCGCCAGGGCCAGCCCCTTCCGCGTGCCCTGGACCCGCAGGACGGCCGCGTCCGACCCCGGCTCCACCACGGTGTTGCAGAACAGCATGTGGTCGTACTGCTGCCACACCGGCTGCTTGGACGCGATGTTCGGCGAGCCGAGCAGGTCGAGCAGAACCTGATCCAGCTTCTCCGGGAGGGACAGCCCGGACAGATCGGCCTGCTCCGTCTCGGTGAGATACGCGGGGCGCCGCACGGGCCGGTGATAGACCGGCCCCTCCTCCGCCAGGGCCACGGCCGGGATCTCGGCCACCACCCGCTCGCCGTCTTTCACCCGCAGCAGGCCGTCCCCGGTCACCCGGCCGACGATCACCGCGTCCAGGTCCCACTTGTGAAAGAGGTCCATGACCTGCCGCTCGGTCCCGCGGCGCACGACCAGGAGCATCCGCTCCTGGGACTCGGAGAGCATCACCTCGTAGGGGATCATGCCCGTCTCGCGGCGCGGCACCCTGGCCAGGTCGATCTCGATCCCCGTCCCGCCGCGGCTGGCCATCTCGCACGAGGAGCAGGTCAGCCCGGCCGCCCCCATGTCCTGGATGCCGACTAGGGCGTCCGTTTCCATCACCTCCAGGCAGGCCTCGATGAGCAGCTTCTCCTTGAAGGGGTCGCCCACCTGGACCGTGGGCCGCCGCTCCTCCGAGCCCTCGTCGAAGGTTTCCGAGGCCATGGTCGCCCCGTGGATCCCGTCCCGGCCCGTCTTGGCCCCCACGTAGATGACCGGGTTCCCCTCGCCGCTGGCCCGGGCCAGGAAGATCCGATTCGTGGGGGCGATGCCGAGGCAGAACACGTTCACCAGG
Organism: Candidatus Methylomirabilota bacterium; assembly: GCA_016208645.1. Lineage (GTDB taxonomy): Bacteria > Methylomirabilota > Methylomirabilia > Methylomirabilales > 2-02-FULL-66-22 > 2-02-FULL-66-22. The sequence continues at coordinate 14,388 of JACQXP010000221.1, forward strand.
GGATTGCCCGCGTAGGTCTCGGACACGCAGAGTTCCCCCCCGACCGTCGGAACCCCCACCGCGTTGCCGTACGCCGCGATCCCCGCCACCACGCCGTCCGCGAGATACCGGCTCTTGCCCTTCGTCAGGGGACCGAACCGCAGGGGATCCAAGAGGGCGATGGGCCGGGCCCCCATGGTGAAGATGTCCCGGATGATGCCGCCCACGCCGGTGGCCGCGCCCTGGAAGGGCTCGATGAAGGAGGGGTGGTTGTGGCTCTCCATCTTGAAGACGATGGCCAGCCCGTCCCCGATGTCCACCACGCCGGCGTTCTCGCCCGGGCCCTGGAGGATGCAGTCCCCCCGCGTCGGCAGCTCTGCGAGGTACACCCGGGAACTCTTGTAGCTGCAGTGCTCCGACCACATCACCGAGAAGATCCCCAGCTCGGTGAAGTTCGGGTCGCGCCCCAGGATCGTCCGGATGCGCGCGTACTCCTCGGGCGTGATGCCGTGCTGGGCGACGAGGTCGGGCGTGATGGCGCTGGGTTCGTGCATTCCTGGTCACCAGTAATGCGATCAATCAAGTTCAAGAGCGTTCGGCAGGTCGGCAGTTCGAGTGTTCGGTAGTTCCCTCGGACCCGGAACGACCGAACGCCCGAACGCTTTTCGGGTGCGGCCCCTTGGCTCAGCGCGGGAGCGCGCCCGCCAGGAGCCCCTCGAACAGGACCCGGCCGTCCTCGGAGCCCAGCAGGGTCTCGCTCGCCCGCTCGGGGTGCGGCATGAGCCCCAGGACGTTGCGTCCCTCGTTGCAGATCCCCGCGATGTTCTCCAGGGATCCGTTCGGGTTCGCCTCGTCGGTGATCTGCCCGTCCGGCGTGGCGTACCGGAAGACGATCTGCCCGTTGCTCCGCAGCTTGGCCAGGGTCTGGGGGGGCGCGGAATACCGTCCCTCCCCGTGGGAGATCGGAATCTTCAGCACCTGGCCAGGCCTGGACGTCCGCGTGAACGGCGTGTCGCGACGCTCCGTCCGGATGTGGACCCAGCGGCACCGGTACTGGAGCGAATCGTTGCGCAGCAGCGCCCCGGGGAGCAGCCCCGCCTCGCACAGGATCTGGAACCCGTTGCAGCTCCCCATGACGGGCCCGCCATTCCTGGCGAACCGGACCACCGCGTCCATGATGGGCGAAAAGCGGGCGATGGCCCCGCAGCGCAGGTAGTCCCCGTGGGCGAATCCCCCCGGCAGGATCAGGCAGTCGTATCCCGCCACCGAGGTCTCCTTGTGCCAGAGGTAGCCCCACTCCACCTGGAGCACGTCCTGGAAGACGTGGGCGAAATCCTGGTGGCTCCACGTCCCCGGGAAGATCAGGACCCCCCACTTCATCCCGCCACCTCGGTGATCCGGAAGACGTAGTCCTCGATGACCGGGTTGGCCAGGAGCTTCCGGCACATCTCGTCCACCTGGGTCTTGGCCTTGGCCGGATCCTGCTCGGCGAGCCGCAGCAGCATGAACTTTCCGATCCGGCAATCGGTCACCCCCGGGAAGCCCAGGGTGGCCAGGGCGCTCCTCACCGTGTCGCCCTGCGGGTCCAGGACACTCTTCTTGAGCGTGACGTGAATTTGCGCTTCGAGCATGCGCACCTCACTGCGGTCAGCCATCAGCTAATCAGCGGTTTACTGTTCAAGGTTCGAGGTTCGAGGTTCCAACTGCAACACCGCGAACCGCAGCACCGCCGCACGCGGCGCTCGGCGCCGTCAGGTGCACACGCGCCGGAAGATCTCCTGGTAGGCGGTCGCCTCGCGGGCGGGGCTGCGGCGGGCCCGATCCTTGCCGAGGTTCTCCCGCGTGGTCCGGTCCCAGAAGCGGCAGCCGTCCGGCGTCAGCTCGTCCCCCATCAGGAGCGCTCCCTTGTGCCGCCCGAACTCCAGCTTGAAGTCGGCCAACAGGATCTCACGCTCCGCGAAAAACGGCAGCAGGACGCCGTTGGCCCGGAAGGTCGTCTCGCGAATGACCCGCAGCTCCTCCGACGAGGCCAACCCCAGGGCCCGGACGTGGTACTCGTTCACCAGCGGGTCCCCCAGGGCATCGCTCTTGTAGTAGAACTCCAGGACCGGGGCCGGCAGCGTGGTCCCCACCTCCATCCCCAGGCGCTTGGCCAGGCTGCCCGCGGCGATGTTCCGCAGCACCACCTCCAGCCGGATCATCTCGAGCCGCCGGACCAGCATGTCCCGCTCGCCCACCACCTCCACGAAGTGGGTGGGGATCCCGTTCTTCTGGAGCAGCATGAACACGGCCGCCGAGATCTGGTTCTTCATGGCGCCGCGCCTCGGCAGCTTCGCCCGGGGCCTGCCCGCGCCGAGCATGGGGGTGTCCTTGAAGCGCTGGATCAGCAGGGCGGGATCCCGGGTCTCATACAGGATCTTCCACTTCCCCTCGTAGATCTTCCGCCCGCGCACGCCGAGACGGCTCCTGGAAACTGGAAGCTGGACATCGGAAACCGATCCCATCCCGCGCCCTCGTTTTCCCCGTCCAGTACCCATTGTCCAGTTTCCAGTTTCCAGTTTCTAGCTCAGCCAGACGCGCCGGAAGATCTCGTCCACGTGGCGCACATGATACCCCAGATCGAAGCAGCTTTCAATTTCGGCTTCCCCCAGGACGGCGCGGACCTCGGCGTCCTGCCGCAGGAGGGCCTGGAAGTCCTCCCCCTCCTCCCACGCCCGCATGGCGTTCCGCTGCACCATCCGGTAGGCGGCCTCCCGCGAGACGCCGGCCTTGGCCAGCGCCAAGAGGACCTGCTGGGAGAAGATGACGCCGTGGGTCGCATGCAGGTTCCGCAGCATGGTCTCCGGGTATACCCGCAGCCCGTCCAGGATCTCCCGGACGCGCACCAGGAGGTAGTCCAGCAGGATGGTGCTGTCGGGCAGAATGACCCGCTCCACGGAGGAGTGGCTGATGTCCCGCTCGTGCCAGAGCGCCACGTTCTCCAGGCCGGCCTGGACGTGGGACCGCAGCAGGCGCGACAGGCCCGAGACCTGCTCGCAGGCCACCGGGTTGCGCTTGTGTGGCATGGCCGAGGAGCCCTTCTGCCCCTCGGCAAACGGCTCCTCCACCTCCCGGACCTCGGTGCGCTGGAGGTGGCGGATCTCGGTGGCGAACTTGTCCAGGGAGGCCCCCACGATGCCCAGGACCGCCAGGAACTCGGCGTGTCGGTCCCGCTGGATGATCTGGGTGGAGATGGGCTCGGGCTTGAGCCCCAGGCGGGCGCAGACGTACTCCTCCACCCGGGGCGGGACGTTGGCGAACGTCCCCACGGCGCCGGAGAGCTTGCCGTAGCTCACCACCTCGCGCGCCCGCTCGAGCCGTTCCCGCGCCCGCCGGACCTCCATCAGCCACATGGCCAGCTTGAGGCCGAAGGTCGTGGGCTCGGCATGGATCCCGTGGGTGCGCCCGATCATCACCGTGCCCTTGTGCTTGATCGCCAGGTCGGCCAGGATCCGCCCCAGCCCCTCCACGTCTTCCAGCAGGAGATCCGCCGCCTCCCGCATCTGGCAGCCCAGGGCCGTGTCCAGGATGTCGGACGAGGTGAGGCCCAGGTGCAGGTACCGCGCGGCCGGACCCACCCGCTCCGCCACCGCCGTGAGGAAGGCCACCACGTCGTGCTTCACCTCGCGTTCGATGGCGTCAATGCGCGCCAGGTCGAAGCCCGCCTTGGCCTGGATCTCCGCCAGGGCGTCCCGCGGGACCTCGCCCAGCTCGGCCCACGCCTCGCAGGCCAGGATCTCGATGCGGAGCCAGAGGGCAAACCGGTTGGCCGGCTCCCAGATGGCGGCCATCTGCGGTCGGGAATAGCGGGGAATCATGTGCTCTCCTTCGGAGAGGGTTCAAGGTGCTGCGGTTCGAGGTGCTGCCGTTCTCCAACCTCGAACCTCGAACGTCGAACCGGCAAACCGCTGGAAGGCTACCACAGACAGGCGACGGAGACAATGGCATCTGGGTGCGCGGAGTCGGCGGCCGGTCGGCGGCTGAGCAGTGAAGCGAGAACGGGG
>JACQXP010000222.1 GCA_016208645.1 Candidatus Methylomirabilota bacterium
GGGGCGGCGGCCGCCCTGGGCCGGAAGGGGAGGCAGCACCTGGGCGGGCTGGCCGCCGAGGCCCTGGCCCACTGGCGCAGCACGAAGATCACTGATCGCGACCTCCGATCGGCCCTGCGCCCGGACGCCGGCGGCGTCCTCGACCCGTTCGCGGGGGAGGGGGGGACCCGCGGCTCTCGCTTCTTCCTGGAGGCCGGCGACCGGGACCGGCTCGTCGGCCGGCTTCGCACCGAGCACCCGGAGACGGTCCCGACCACGATCCGCGCGGCCGACCTGATCTGCGAGCACCGCTTCGACCTCCTCGGCTCGGGCCCGACGGCCCTCGGCCAACAGATCGATTGGCACCGCGACTTCAAGAGCGGGTATCGCTGGAACCCCCGGACCTTCTCCCGGCGGGTGCGGTATGGCGACGTTCCCGGGGTGGATGTGAAGGTTCCGTGGGAATTATCCCGCTTCCAGCATCTCGCCACGCTAGGGAAAGCCTACTGGCTCACGGGCGAGGATCGCTATGCGGGGGAATTCGTGGCCCAGGTCACCCACTGGATCGCCCAGAACCCCCCGCCGTTCGGGGTGAACTGGATCTGCACCATGGACGTCGCCATCCGGGCCTTCAACTGGCTCTGGGGGTATGCGTTGTTTCGTCAGGCACCGCAGATAACGCCGGCCTTCCGCCGCCTGTTCGCCGGCTCCCTCCTCGCCTACGGGCGCCACATCATGCAAAACCTCGAGCGCGGGGCCGACGGGGTGAGCAGCAACCATTACCTGGCCGACCTCACCGGCCTCCTCGGCCTGGGGATCGCGTGCCCGGCCTTCCGCGAGGCGGAGGCCTGGCGCCGATTCGCCCTGGACGAGCTCTGCCGCGAGCTGGAGAGCCAGGTCCATCCCGACGGCGGGGACTACGAGTCCAGCATTCCCTATCACCGGCTGGTGACCGAGATGTTCCTGGCCGTCGCACTCCTCTGCCAGAAAAACGACATCCCCGTGCCGGCGACCTTCCGGCAGCGGCTCGAGCGAATGCTGGAGTTCGCCCTCTGGTACACGAAACCGAACGGCCTGGCCCCGCAGGTGGGGGACAACGACGACGGGCGCCTTCACATCCTGGCCGACTACGGGACGGCCGATCCGCGCGACCATCGGCACCTGCTGGCGACGGGTGGGGCGTTCTTCGATCGGGAGGACTTCAGCGCAGCGGGCGCGCAGCGCGCGGAAGAGGCCCTCTGGCTCCATGGGGGATTGCGGCCCGCCCGCGGACCGTCTCCGCCACCTCCCGGGAGCCGGGCCTTCCCCGAGAGCGGCATCTACCTGATGCGCGAGGGCGGCCTCTACCTGCTCGTCGCCTGCGGTCCCGTCGGGACCCGGGGGATCGGGAACCACAAGCACAACGACCTCCTGAGCTTCGAGTTGCACGCGGACGGCCAGGATCTGCTCGTGGATCCCGGGAGCTTCGTCTATACCCCGGACCCCGCCTGGCGGAATCGCTTCCGGTCCACCGGGGTCCACAACACCGTGATGATTGACGGGGCGGAGCAGATCCGATTCGGCGAGGAGGGGCTCTTCTGGCTTCATGCCGACGCCACGCCTCACTGTCTCGCCTGGGAGACCGGCCCCGAGGTGGATCTCTTTGCCGGGGAACATGACGGCTATGCCCGCCTCGCCGATCCGGTGATCCACCGGCGGGAGTTTCGCCTCCTGAAGAAGGCCCGGAGGCTGGAGATCGCCGATCGCTTCCGGGGGACGGGCCGGCACACCTTCACCTGGAACTTCACCCTGGCCCCCGGCGTCACCCTGCGTCCTGCGGGAGATCGGCAATGGGAACTCTCCGGGCGCTCGGCCCGCGCCGTCCTCACCCGGGAACCGACTGGACCCGGGGATGCCGCTTCCGCGGTCCGGGCAGAGGTCGCGGAGGCCTTCGTCTCCCCGCGCTACGGCATCAAGGAGAAGACGACCGCCCTCCGGTTCCATCTCGTCTCCAGTCTCCCCGTCGAATGCCGATTTCGCATCGAGGTTCGCTGATCCATGCGCATCGTGTACCTGACGATTGACAACATCAACGACAACGTCATCCTGGCGCAGACCTTTCCCCTCCTCGGCCGGCTGGCCGGGCTCCCCGGCATGGGGGGCATTGACCTCTTCGGCCTGCGCAAGGATGGCGGCGATCGCTACCGGGCGTACCTTCCCCCGGTCCCCTTGCGGATCCGGATCGCGACGAACCATGGAATCTGGCATCCCCTCACGCTCTTCCACCTCCTCCGGTTCGCCCTGGCGGCCTGGGCAGAGGCCCGGCCCGGGACGGTCCTGGTGGGGCGGAATCCCGTCAGCCTCCTCTGCCTTTCCCTCGCCGCTCTCCGGCATGGGACCCGGCTGGTCCTGGATTACCGCGGCCTCCTCAGCGAAGAGTATGTCCTGCAGGGCAAGATCGCCCGACGCGGCCGCATGCATCGGCTGCTGCGTCGCCTCGAGCGGTGGGCCATCCGCCGTGCCGATGCCATCCTGTGCGTCTCCGAACGGTTGCGCGAGCGCGCCGTCCGCTGGCAGCCCGCCACGGCGGGCAAGATCGTCGTCATTCCGTGTTGCTACGACCCACGGGTGGCCCGTCGGGACGAGGCGGCGATCCAACGGCTCCGGGCGGAACTCGCCCTGGATCCGGCGGGGGATTTCGTCCTGACGTATGCCGGGTCCCTGTCGGCCTGGAGCCCACCGGAGGCCATCCTGAGGATGTTCCACGCCTTCAGGGAGGTGCATGCCCGGACACGACTCCTGCTCCTCACCGGGGACCTGGAGGTCGCCCGGGCAAGCTTTGGCGACGAGGCGGGGATCCTGATCCGGTCTGTCCCCCACGAGACGATCCAGCACTACCTCGCCTTGGCAGATTTGGGCCTTCTCCTGCGTGATCGGAGCTCGGTCAACCGGGTGGCCTCCCCCGTGAAGTTCGCCGAGTACCTGGCCTGCGGGGTGCCCGTGCTGGTGAGCCCGGGCGTCGGGGACTGTCCTGGGATCGCCCGGCGGGAGCGGGTAGGATACGTCCTGGACGCGGACGTGCCGCTCTCCCGGATCGTCTCGGAGATTCGGGCCAGCCGGTCGGATTTCCGGGTGCGGTGCCGGGAGGCGGCGATGCGATATTTCGATGGGGACGCCTACCTGGCCCTGTATGGAAAGCTCGTGGGGGGCAAGGCGCTCCCGCCTCTCCCTGAATCGCCCAGTGTGGGGAAGGCATGCGCGTGATGCCCCTCGTCCGTCGGCGGGTTCTGGCAGGGGCGTGGCTCCTCGTGACCGTGCCCGTGGGCCTCTGGGTGTTCCGCGGCCTCACGCCACCGGCCCCAGCCATGCGCGTGCAGATCGAAGAACCCTTCAACCACGGGATCGCCTCAGGGGCCGCCCGGCTCACCGTGCGGGGTTTTCGCTCGACTCCCAAGGGATTCGCCTTGGAGCCCCAGGGCCAGGGAGAGATCGAGTACCGGGTTAGGACGGCACAGCCCCTCACTCGGTGGTCCGCGATCACGTTGCAATGGTACGGCGGGGAGACCGGGATTCAGAGTACGGTGGATCTGCTCGATCCCGGCGGCCCCCAGCGCCTGCTCCAGAACCGGAGCCTGGCGGGGACGCGCCTGCCGCTCCCGGGGTCGGTCGCAGGTGGTACGGAGATCGCCCTTCGCTTCAGCGCCCGGAATACCACGGGGGAAATGCGCCTCGTCCTGGATAAGCTCGTCCTGCAGTCCTGGGACGGTCCGCCGCCCTCCTTCCCCGCCGCAGGCTGGGTGGGGGCGATCTTTCTGGCCGTCGCCCTGGGATTCGCGGGTCTCATGGCCCACCCGAAGCGGGCCGCCCTCGTTGGGCTCCTCCTGACGCTGGCCCTGATCTTGCGTTACGCGAACGTTTCGAGGGTGGCCATGGCTCCCCTCGAGCCGGACGCCCAGGGCTATCGCGCCTACGCCCGGGCGCTCACCTGGACCGGACCGCAGGGTTTCTACTCGGCCGGCTTCGGGGAGCGCGAGCCGCTCTATCCGGCCGTCGTCAAGCTGGCCCTGTGGCTCTTCGGGGACGCGGACCTCAGCCTGCGCCTTCTCTCCGCCATCCTCTCGGTGAGCGTGGTGTACCTGGGATATCGACTGGGCCGGGCCCTGCTGGGAACGACGTGGGGACTCGGTGCGGGTCTCTTCCTCAGCGTCTCTGTCCCGGCAATCATCGAGAGCGGCCGGGGACTGCGCGTCGAGCTCGAAACACTGCTCCTCACGGGAGCCGCCTGGCTGCTCCTGGGGACGCAGGGGTCCCTCCCGTGGCATCGCGCGATCCTCGCGGGGGTCGTGGGTGGGGGGCTGCTCCTCACCCGGTTCCCGTACGCCCCTGCCCTCCTCATCTTGTTCGCCGTTTCCGCGTGGTGGCACCGAGACCTGGGACGGAGGCTGTGGCGCCCCCTCCTGGTCGCCGTCGCCATTGCAGCCGTCCTGGTGCTCCCCCATCGGCTCGCCATGGCCGCCCGTGACGGGGATGCGGCGTATGACGTCCATCGGACGTTGCGCTGGATTGTGAACCAGGAGTTCCAGGGACAACCAGGCTTCCCCTCGCCAGCAGCGGTGATCCGGGACCCGTACGCCGGGCCACGCATCACCCTCGGCCAGTATTACTTCGGTCTCCACTCGGCCTGGGAAGTGCTCTGGCGGTCTCTGCGCGGGCTCGGCCGGGCCGTGCTCAACTTGTCGCCGGTGGGCTACGTCGAGGAGGTCCGGGCGGTCCTGGGTCTCCCCCTGGGATGGGTGGACATCCTGGTCGCGGGCCTGGGGGCGATCGGGCTCGGGGTTCTGGCCGGCTGGCGGGAGACCCGCTGGGTCCCGCTGGTCCTTGGCCTGGGTCTCACGCATGTCGCCTTCATCTATGACCTGGACCTGCCGGACTACCGGTTCCGGATGATCCTGCAGGTGATGCCCCTCTTCGCCGTCGCGGCGGCCGCCGGCAGCCGCTGGGTCCTGGACCGGATGGCGATGGTGCTCCCGGGCGCCCGGTGGTGGGTCACCCGGGACCACTCCCTCTCCACCTTGGCTTCCACGGGAAAGAGCCCATGACACTGCGGCGACTGACGATCCTGATGCCGGTCTTCAACGAGGTCCGCACGATCCGCGAGATCCTGGAGCAAGTGGATACGGCGGATGCTGCCGGCCTGGTAAAGGACCTGATCATCGTGGATGACGGGTCCACGGATGGGACCCGGGAACGCCTCCAGCAACTGGATGGGCTGAAGACGCCGTTCCGGGTCCTGTTCCACGCCCAGAACATGGGCAAAGGCGCGGCGCTCCGGACGGCGCTCACCTATGCCAGCGGGGACATCATCCTGATCCAGGACGCCGATCTGGAGTACGACCCGAGCGAGTACCCCGAATTGCTGGGGCCCATCCTCATGGGGCGGGCCGACGTGGTGTACGGGTCACGCATCCGGGGCGGAAAGCCGGTCCGGGACTTCAGCATGGTCTACCTCTGGGGCAACAAGTTCGTCACCTTCGTCGCCAACCTGCTCTACGGGGGGGCGCTCACCGACATGGAGACCTGTTACAAGGTCTTCCGCGCCGACGTCATCAAGAACATCCAGATCCGGGCTAACCGGTTCGAGTTCGAGCCCGAGATCACCGCCAAGGTCCTGAAGCGAGGCCACAAGATCGTGGAGCTCCCCATCTCCTACTACGGACGCGACCGGGCCGAGGGGAAGAAGCTGAGCTGGCGGGACGGGATCGGCGCGCTCTGGACACTCCTGAAGTACCGCGTCGTGGACTGAGATGTGCGGCATCGGCGGCAAACTGTACTTCGATCCGGCACGGCCCGTGGAGCGCGAGGTCCTGGAGCGCATGAATGCGGTTCAGGCCCACCGTGGTCCGGACGACGCCGGGATCTACTGCCAGGGGTCGGTCGGGCTGGCCCACCGGCGGCTGAGCATCATTGACCTGAGCCCGGCCGGCCACCAGCCCATGGCCAACGAGGATGGCACGCTCTGGATCGTGTTCAATGGAGAGATCTACAACTTCCAGGACCTGCGGCCCGACCTCCTGCGACGGGGCCACCGGTTCCGCTCCCGGACCGATACCGAGGTCATCCTCCACCTCTACGAGGAGTACGGGGTGGACTGTCTCCGGTTCCTGCGGGGGATGTTCGCCCTCGCCATCTGGGATGCTCCCCGCCGCCAGCTCTTCCTGGCCCGGGACCGGCTGGGAGTCAAGCCCCTCGCCTATCAGTGCGACGCCGAGGCCTTGCGCTTCGCGTCGGAGGTGAAGGCCATTCTCCAGGACCCAGCGGTGGAAGTGCGCCCGGACCCGGCCGGCATCTCCCAGTACCTGACCTACGGGGTCGTCCCCGCTCCCGGCTCCGCCTTCCAGGGGGTGCGCAAGCTCCCACCGGCTCACTACCTGATCTGCCGAGACGGGAGCGTGGAGGTCGTTCGCTACTGGCGACTTCGCCGCGACCGAAAACTCAATCGCCCGGAGGAGGAGTGGTCCCAGGAGATCCTGGCTCGTTTGGAGGAGGCCGGTCGTGGCCATGATGCGTCGGGCATCCAGCGGTCCCGTCAAGACGTTCTCCATCGGCTTTGAAGAGGCGGACTACGATGAGCTCCGCTTCGCGCGCCTGGTGGCGCAGCGGTTCGGCACCGAGCACCACGAGCTGGTGGTCCGGCCGGATGCGGCGGCCATCCTGCCCAAACTGGCCTGGCACTACGACGAGCCTTTCGGGGACTCCTCGGCGGTGCCCACCTACTCCGTCGCCCAGATGACGCGGCAGTACGTGACGGTCGCACTGAACGGGGATGCGGGCGATGAGAACTTCGGGGGGTATGATCGGTACGCGGCCACGCTCCTGGCCTCGTCCTTCGACCACGCCCTGGCGTGGCCCGGCGGGGGCCTCCTCCGCCGTGCCCTTCAGGAAGCGTTGGCCCTCTGGCCACGGCGGGGACGCCGGACCAGCGTCCTCCACCGGGGCCGCCGATTCCTGGAAGGGCTGGCGGATCTACCCGAGCGCCGGTACGCGCGCTGGCTCTGCCACGTCTCCGGGGAACAGCAAGAAGCACTCTGCAGCCCGGAGTTTCGTGCGGCGGCCGGGACAGCCGACGCCCTGGAGGTGCTCCTTGCAGCCTACCGGCAGAGTGACGCCCCCGACCTGGTGGACGCGACGCTGGGGGTGGACGCCGCCCTCTACCTGCCGGACGACCTGCTGGTCAAGGTGGACATTGCCAGCATGGCCCATTCCCTCGAGGCGCGATCGCCATTCCTGGATCACGAATTCATGGAATTCGCCGCGACGATTCCCTCGCACTTGAAGGTGCGGGGCCGCGCGAAGAAGATCATCCTGAGGCGGGCCCTGGCCGGGCTGCTCCCGCAGGGGATCCTGCAGCGACCGAAGATGGGGTTCGGCGTCCCCATTGAGCACTGGCTGCGCCACGAGCTGCGGGATCTGGTCACCCAGACCCTCCTCGGGCGCCGCTGCCTGGAGCGGGGCTATTTTCGCCGAGAGACCGTGCAGCGGTTGGTGGACGAGCATGTCCAGGGAACCACGAATTCCCAGCAGGTGCTCTGGACCCTCCTGATGCTGGAGCTGTGGCACCGGACCTACGTGGACGGGGATGGGCAGATGGCGGACCAGCGACGGACGCCTCGCCACGCGCCCGTTCCCATACCGAGGTGAGGCCATGACGCGCTTCCTTATCACCGGTGGGGCGGGATTCATCGGGTCGAACCTGGCCCACGCCCTGGTGGCGCGCGGCGAGTCGGTGCGCATCGTGGACGACTTCTCGATGGGGAGACCCCAGAACCTTCGCGGGATCGAGGATCGGGTCGAGGTTGTCCGGGGGGATGTGCGCGATCCCGCCGTCGTGGCCCACGCCGTCCGCGGGATCGAAATCATCCTCCATCAAGCGGCACTGAACTCCAATCCGCGCTCCATCAAAGAGCCCGGGCCGACCAACGCGGTGAATGTCGGCGGGACGCTCCTGTTGCTGGAGGCCGCCCGCAGGGCGGGAACACGGCGGGTGGTCTACGCGTCCTCCTCCTCGGTCTACGGAGAGAGCCCGGTGCTCCCGAAGACCGAGGAGCTTCCGCTCTCGCCCAAGGCCCCCTACGGGGTCTCAAAGCTCGCCGCGGAGCTCTACTGTCGCGTCTTCACCCAGGTGTACGGCCTCGAGACGGTGAGCCTCCGGTATTTCAACGTCTTCGGGCCCCGGCAGCGCCCGGACTCGGAATATGCGGCGGTGATCCCACGCTTCCTCCGGCGGCTCCTGGCGGGAAATCGCCCCGTCATCTACGGGGACGGCGAACAGTCACGGGACTTCACCGCCGTGGACAACGTGGTGGAGGCGAATCTCCTGGCCGCGGAGGCCACGCAGGGGGTGGGGGAGGTCTTCAACGTGGCGTGTGGGCAGGCGAGTACGCTGAATCAAGTGGCCGCCTGGTTGAACCAGTTGTTGGGGACCGACCTGCCACCGATCTACGAACCGCCGCGCCCGGCCGATATCCGCCACTCCTACGCCTCCATCCGCAAGGCGGAAAGGGTCCTGGGCTATCAGCCGCGCCTGGACGTCCGGGAAGGCCTGCGGCGGACCATTGACTGGTTCAAGGGACACGAGTGCTGACGGAGACAGGTGGCAGCGCGCAGACGGCAGCAGGCAGCATGGTTGCTGCAACGTGAGGGGAGCGGCATGGCAGTCCTGGGCCGGCCAATCCGGATCGCCCGGGTGATCACGCGACTGAACGTGGGAGGTCCGGCGCAGCACGCCATCCTCCTCACGGCTGGGCTGGACCGCACCCGCTTCCTCACCACGCTCATCACGGGAGTGGTCGGCCGCGATGAGGGGGATCTGTCTCCGGCTGCGCGGGATCGGGGCATCCAGCCGATCGTCGTCCCGGAACTCGGCCGGGCGGTTCATCCTGTCCGCGACATCCTGACCCTCGCCAGACTGGTATGGATCTTCCGGCACGTTCGGCCGGACATCGTGCACACCCACATGTCCAAGGCGGGCACGCTCGGCCGCATGGCGGCGCGGCTGGCGGGTGTTCCCCGGACCCTGCACACCTTTCACGGCCATGTGCTGGAAGGCTACTTCTCCTCCATGGCGTCCCATCTCTTCTTGTGGATCGAGCGGGTGTTGGCGCGCCGGACGGACCGCATCATCGCTCTGAGTCCCCGACTGCGCGAGGCCATCCTGGCCATGGGGATCGGCCGGACGGAGCAGGTCGAGGTCGTTCCCCTGGGCCTGGACCTGGATCGCTTCCGCCACCCGCCGCAGAACCGGGATGACCTCCGCACGGCGCTGCGCATCCCACCGGGAACGCCGCTGCTGGGGGTCGTGGGGCGCCTGGTGCCGATCAAGGACCACCTCACGCTGTTCCACGCCCTTGCCCACCTGGAGGCGGGAAGCCCGGCACCACATGTGGTCGTCATCGGCGACGGTGAACGGCGTGCGGAGCTCCAGCGGTCGGCCCAGCGTCTGAACCTGGCGCCCCGGATCCACTTCCTGGGCTGGCGGAATGATTTGGAGACTATCCTGAGCCAATTGGACGTGGTAATCTGCTGCTCGCGCAACGAGGGGACTCCGGTGGCGCTCATTGAGGCCATGGCTGCGGGAGTCCCGGTCCTGTCCACGGACGTGGGCGGGGTGAGCGATCTCATCGTTCACGGAGAGACCGGGTGGCTGGTCCCCGCGGGAGATCCTCCTGCCCTGGCCCGGGCGATCGAGGTGTTGCTGGCGGACCCGGCGCTCCGGCACCGCCTGGCAGTCGCGGCCCGGCCCGTGGCCCTGGAGAGACACGATGTGAAGGGCCTCATTCGCCGCATGGAGGCCCTGTATGAGGGGCTCCTCGCGGCGAAGCAATTGGAAATTTCAAACTGACAACGGACAACCGGTCACCCTCGACGATTATGCCGTTGTCAGTTGTCGGTTGTCAGTTTTACATTGACGGGGTGAGAGGAGGACGAGCGTGCGTGTTCTGATCACAGGGGGCGCCGGCTATATCGGGTCTCACCTGGTTGACGCGCTGATCAAGCGGGGCAATGAGGTGCTGATCATTGACAACCTCTCCGCCGGGAAGATCGAGAACCTCCGGCATCTCCTGGGGCACCCCTCCTTTCACTTCATCAACGACTCCATCCTGAACGAGGCTCTCCTGGAGCGGTTCATTCCCTCCATGGATCTCATCTTTCACCTCGCGGCCGCGGTGGGCGTCCGGAACATCCTACAAGATCCCCTGGCAGCCATCAACACGAACGTGCGAGGGACCGAGGTGGTCCTGGGCCTTGCCTTCAAGTACTGGAAGCGGCTGGTGCTGGC
>JACQXP010000247.1 GCA_016208645.1 Candidatus Methylomirabilota bacterium
TGGCCATGCCGGCCGGCCTCGAGATCGCTTAGTTCACGGGTCCAGTGTGCCTCGGTGTCGAATGAACAACGGCGTACGAGAGTACGAAGGTACGAATGTACGCGACGGAAACTTTCTCTGTTCCGTTTCATTCCTCATTCCGCCTTCGCGCCCGTACCTTCGTACCCTCGTACATTCGTACGCTCTTCCTTCCCCGTCTGATCCCGCATCCTGGACTTAGCATTCAGCACCCTCGTACCTTCGTACGCCTTTCTTCTTCAGGTACCAGTCCGGTTCGAGAACAGCCAGTTCTTCCCGCTCCGGCCGAGGACCACGGTCGGCGGTCCGAGGGCCTGCAGCTTGGCGATGCGGCTCGGAGAGTCGCTGAAGAGATAGACCCGCCCCTCCCCCCGCCAGAGCGCCGCGAACTCCACCTCCTCCAGGAACGTCCCTTTCGCCTCGGGATAGCGCGATCCGAACTCCAGATCTCCGAACAGGCCGTGCAGCACCCGGGCCCGCTGTCCGGTGTAGAAGTTGGCACTGGCGAAGTTCTCGTAGGGTCCCTCGATGATGATCTGGTCGCCGGGGCGGAACTCGCGGAGGATCACGTCCGCCAGCCGCACGATGGACCGGTGCGGTTCGAACATGACGATCCCCGTTTGGACGAAGGTCAGGGTGGGGAGCATGGTGGCCACCAGGCAGGCGACGGTCACCCCGGGCCGTCGCCGGAGCCAGGCCAGGGTGGCGGAGGCGATCCCCACCAGGAGGATCAGGGTGGTCCACTGAAGGAGCGGGACCAGCTCCTCGTATGACGGGACCGTGTACACCTCGGCGTTGGAGAGGATCCCGTACTGGATGTCCCGCGAGTAGGCATCCATGGCGGTGAACATGTTGTACAGGGAGACGTTCTCCAGACGCGGGAAGAGCCAGGAGGCCGGCAGCAGCCCCACGGCCACGGTGAGGAGGCCGAAGCAACTGTAGGAGAGACCGCTGGCCAGGGCGCGGCCGGAGCGGGGGGCCATCTCGGCCCCCCACAGGCGCCCCACACACAAGGCCAGCGCCGGGAAGGCCGGCATGGAATAGTACTCCAGCCGCGACGGGGTGAGGGCGAAGAACCCGACGACGGAGGCAGCCCAGAGCAGGATGAAGAGAAATCCCCGGTCTTCCCGGCTGGTGGGCTTGGACCGGGGCCAGTAGCGCCGGAGGGCCACCGGGAGGAAGGCGCTCCACGGGAAGGTCCAGACGACGACCATGATCAGATAGGCGTAGAGCGGCATGGGGGCGTAATCCAGGAGGTGCCGCTTGGCCACGAAGCGCAGCACGTGCTCGTTCACGAAGTAGAACCAGAAGAAGTCGGGATTCTTCAGGCCCACCAGGATGTGCCAGGGGGCCGCGACGGCGAGGAAGACGGCGCTGCCGCGGAGGAGTTCCAGGCGCCGGAGGAGCCGCGAGTCCCGGATAATCAGCAGGAAGGCCCCGATGGTCAGCACCGGGAAGGCGAGCCCGATCAATCCCTTGGTCAGGATGGCCAGGGCCATGGCGGCGTAGGCGCCCAGCATGGGTCCCCGCCGGGGGGCCGGGTCCAGGAGTCCGCGCAGCACCCCCCAGCAGGTCACGGCCAGGAGCGCCGTGAAGAGCATGTCGGTCAGGACGATGCGGCTGAAGATGAAGTAGCCGAAGCTGGTCGCCAGGATCAGACCACTGACGAGGCCTGCCCGCCTTCCCCAGAGATCCCGGCCGATCCCGTAGGTGACAGCGACCCCCCCGATGGCGGCCAGGACGGTCACCAGGCGGGCGGAGAGTTCGGAAAACCCGAGGGCCTGATAGGCGAGGGCGGTCAACCAGTAGAGGAGGGGCGGCTTCTCGAAGTAGCGGATGAAGTTGAAGCGGGGCGTCAGCCAGTCCCGGAGCAGGACCATCTCTCTCGGGATCTCGGCGTACATCCCCTCGTTGGGATCGTAGAGCCCGGCGGTCCCCAGCCGCGCGAGATAGAAGACCGCCGTGCCCAGGAGGAGCAGCGGGCCCCCCCAGCGTTCCAGTCGCCGGACCAGATCGTCAGGGGACGGGGTGTTCATCGGGTCGCCATCCCTGCGAACGGACCTCCGCACGGGCCGAGAAGCACAAATCCCGACGTGCCGGATGCCGGAAGACAGTCACAGCGCGTCGGGACTCGTCGCGGCGGGTGCGCCGGGTCTCGCCCCGCCCGCCGGAGGATCGGAGAGGAAGCCGCCTGCCAGGGCCGGGGAGACCGCGGACAGGGGTTATGCCAGACCGATGGCCCGCTCCGTCTGGGGGTCAAAGGCGTGAAGCTTGTCCAGGGACGCCGCCAGTTTGATGGTCTGGCCGACCTTGACGGGGGTGTCGGGGCTCACCCGGGCGATGATCTCGAAACTGCCCACCATCACGTCCAGATAGATCTCGTGCCCGACGGGCTCCACCACCTCCACCTTGGCGTCAAACAGGCTGCTCGCCGGATCCTGCGGCGTGACCTCGTGCATGTCCTCCGGCCGGATCCCCATGCTGACTGCCTTGACCTTGTAGGCCGCCATGGCCTTGGCCTTGGCCGTCGGCACGGGGAGCGTGAATCCCGGGGCGGTGAAGAACAGATTGCCATCGCGGGTGGTCACGGTGCACGGGATGAAGTTCATGGCTGGCGAGCCGATGAACCCGGCCACGAACTGGTTCTGGGGCTGCGCGTACACCTGCAGCGGGGCGCCCACCTGCTGGATCAGCCCGTCCTTCATGATCACGATCCGGTCGCCCATGGTCATGGCCTCGACCTGGTCGTGGGTGACGTAGACCACCGTCGCTTGGAGGCCGTGGTGCAGCTTCTTCAGCTCCGCCCGCATGGCCACCCGCAGCTTGGCGTCCAGGTTGGACAGCGGTTCGTCGAAGAGGAACACCTGCGGCTTCCGGACGATGGCCCGGCCGACCGCCACGCGCTGCCGCTGGCCGCCGGACAGGGCCCGGGGCTTGCGCGCAAGGAGTTCCTGGATGCCCAGGATCTCCGCCGCCTCCTGGACGCGCTGCTGGATCTCGGGCTTGGGGAACTTGCGGAGCTTGAGGCCGAAGGCCATGTTGTCGTAGACGGTCATGTGGGGATACAGGGCGTAATTCTGGAAGACCATGGCGATGTCCCGGTCCTTGGGCGGGACGTCGTTCACCACCCGATCGCCGATCTTGATCGTGCCCGAGGTGATCTCCTCCAGCCCGGCGATCATCCGGAGGGTCGTGGACTTGCCGCAGCCCGAGGGCCCGACCAGGACCACGAATTCCCGGTCGTTCACCGTCAGGCTCACATCGCGCACCGCCACCACCTCGTCGAACTTCTTGGTCACGTTTTCCAAGGTTACTTGCGCCATGGTCCTGTCGAGCCTCCTTTGGCCTGCATGATAACGTTACGTGTCCAGAGGGGAGATTCAACATATCCCGTCTCTTCCGACCACCTCCCTTCTCCTCGGATCGGGCTTCGGCGCCTTCGGCAGGAACCTCGATCGGCAGGTCCACCCAAAGTCAGCGAATTGTATTAGAGCCTCGCCTCTCCACGCAAGCGAAATCTATCCACAGGCGGGACAGGCTGTCAAGGTCCCAGACGTCCGGGGCGCCTCGGCCGACGTGGGACCTCCATCGGAACGCGCCCGGCCCCCACAGGCCGGGATGCACGGATCCCCCATCGAGTTCCTCTTGACCGCTGCCGCCCGCTGGGCGAGAATGTCGAACCCCCAGGGATCGTCGGAAGCTGGTGAACTCACCCGATCCGGAAGAAGCAGGCGGGCAGGGACACTCACGCATGCCGTCTCCAGAACCCGGCAAGGTCCGCGTCCGGTTTGCCCCCAGCCCCACGGGCTTCCTGCACGTGGGCGGGGTGCGAACGGCGCTGTACAACTGGCTCTTCGCCCGGGGCCAGAAGGGGACGCTGATCCTCCGCATCGAGGACACGGACGTGGAGCGCTCGACGGAGGAGGCGGTGACGGCGATCCTGGACGGGTTGCGCTGGCTGAGGCTCGACTGGGATGAGGGCCCGGACGTGGGCGGGCCCGTGGGGCCCTACCGCCAGTTGGGGCGGGACCCCCTGTACCGTGAGGCGGCGCAGCGACTGCTTGGGGAAGGGAAGGCCTACCCGTGCACGTGCCAGCCGGAGGAGCTCGCGGCTCGACGCGAGACCGCCCGCTCGGCCAAGCCGGCGCCCCCGCACCTCTGCCCCTGCCGGACCGCGGGCCCCACGCCGGGCCGGCGGCAGGCGATCCGCTTCTCCGTGTCCGCAAGAGGGGGGGTTGGCTGGGATGACCTGGTCCAGGGCCGGATCGAGGTGGCAGCGGACGAGATTGACGACTTCATCATCCTGCGATCGGACGACCGGGAAACACCGGTCTATAATTTCGCGGCCGTCGTGGACGATGCGCTGATGGGCATCACCCACGTGGTGCGCGGGGCGGACCACATCCCCAACACGCCGAAGCAAATCCTGCTGTACCAGGCGCTGGGGTATCCGGTTCCCGCCTTCGCCCACATCCCGCTGGTCCTGGGTCCGGACCGGGAGAAACTGAGCAAGCGGCACGGCGACGTGGCGTTGCAGGCCTACCGCGACCAGGGCTATCTGCCCGATGCGATGGTCAACTACCTCGTCCGACTGGGGTGGGCCCACGGGGACCAGGAAGTATTCACGCGCGAGGAGCTGATCAAGGCCTTCCAGTTGGAGCGGGTCGGCGCCTCCCCGGGGATCTTCGACCGGGCCAAGCTGGACTGGCTGAACGCCGTGCACCTGCGGCAGACGCCACCCGAGACCCTGGTGGGCCTGCTGGCGCCATTCTGGGGGGCGGCGGGCGTGGATCCCAAGGGGGTTGAGGCGCGCGACCGGGCCTGGCTGGCGCAAGCGGTGCCGCTGTTCGTGGAGCGATCCAAGACGCTGCTGGAGCTGGCCCGCTCGATGGCGTACCTCTTCGCGCCACCGACCGCCCGGGACCCGAAGGCCGAGTCCAAGTTCCTCACGCCGGATCATCTGGCCCTCCTGGCCGAGTCCCGCCAGGCGCTGGCCGAGACGCCGGACTTCTCGGCGGGGACGCTGGAGGCCCTGGTCCGGCGGCTGGCGGAGACGCGGGGCAGGAAGCTGGTGGACTACGCGCAGCCCATCCGGGTGGCGCTGACCGGAACGACGATCAGCCCACCCATTTTCCCCGTCCTGGCGTTGCTGGGGCGGGAGGAGGTGCTGAATCGCCTGGCTCAGGTGCTCGGGTCCCAGTCGAACTAAAGGCGTACGAAGGTACAAGGGTACGAAAGTACGGGCGGGGACCGACGGGAAGCGGGTGCGAGCGAAGATGTGTCCCCTGGTACATTCGTACGTTCGTACACTCGTACGCCGTTCTTAGCGTGGATCGTGTTCACACCAGATAGCCTGACCAGCGCGCCGAAAGCGGAGGTGAGGGGGTGCCAACGAACCATATCGTGGACGAGTTGAAGGAGAGACTGGCGAGCCTGGAGCGCGAGCTGAAGATCGACATCCCGCAGCGCATCCGGCACGCGCGCGAGCTGGGGGATCTTCGCGAGAGCGGCGAGTACGAGACGGCCAAGGATCGCCAGGGCTTCCTCCAGGCGCGGATCTCGTTCCTGCAGCGGCGGATCGCGGAGCTATCGAATATCGATCTGTCCCGGATCCCGCGGGACCGCATCGCCTTCGGGGCGACGGCCACCCTGGTGGATCAGGACACCGGGGAGGAGCGGGTCTACCGCCTGGTCGCCTCGGAGGAGGTGGATACCGAACGGGGGTGGATCTCGCCCGGCTCGCCGGTGGGGCAGGCGCTCATCGGTCGCCAGGAGGGGGATTCAGTGGTGATCCGGACGCCGAGCAGCAGCCGGCGGTACGACGTGGTGCGCGTGATCACCCTGCACGACGAACTGGCCGCGGAGAGGGAGGGCGTATGAACAGGCAGGCCGCCTGGGAACTGCTCACCGAATACACGAAGGGCGAGAGCCTGCTCAAGCACGCCCTGGCGGTGGAGGCGGCCGTGCGCGCCTACGCCGGGCAGCTCGGCGGAGACCCCGACGAGTGGGGGATCGTGGGGCTCCTGCACGACTTCGACTACGAGCAATATCCGAGCGCGGAGGCCGGCCACCCGTTCAAGGGGGCCGAGGTCCTGCGGGCCCGGGGGTACCCGGAGCCCGTCGTCAGGGCGATCCTCTCCCACGCCGACTACTCGGGCGTGCCGCGCCAGACGCCCCTGGAGAAGGCGCTCTTCGCCTGTGACGAGCTGTGCGGGTTCATCACCGCGGCCGCCCTGATCCGCCCGACGAAGAGCATCCTGGACCTGGAGGCCTCGTCCGTCCGGAAACGGATGAAGGACAAGGCGTTCGCGCGGAACGTGAAGCGGGAGGACATCGTGAAGGGGGCCGAGGAACTGGGCGTGGAGCTGACCGACCACATCACCTTCGTGATCAAGGCGATGCAGGGGATCGCCGACGCGTTGGGCCTGCGCGGCAGCCTCTGACGCATCCGGCGGGCGGAAGAATCCCGGCGGGGTTTCGCCTTGACTTCCGTGACCCGATGGCAGATACTCACCGCGTCCAAAGGCGTGGCCTTTGGACTTTCCATTTGCCCGACCCGATCTCTGAGGGGGGAGCCCGATCGCCACCACATATTGCGGGGTCGTCCAACGGTAGGACAGCAGACTCTGGATCTGCCTATTGGGGTTCGAATCCCTGCCCCGCAGCCAAAAGTGAATACGTTTGGCCCTATCGTCTAGCCCGGCCTAGGACGCGGCCCTCTCAAGGCTGAAACTCGGGTTCGAATCCCGATAGGGCCACCAAACGAAAACGCGGAGTTACGAGACTCCGCGTTTCGCTTTTCCCCCTCCTGCTGTCCATTTGCTGTCTATCGAGAGGCCGGGACCGCCCCTTTGTGCCCTGAATCAGGAGGGAGAAGGGCTGCCCTGTCCACCGTTCACCTTTTCGGCTTGACACCCCCCGGCCAAGTTCTATAGGGTGACTACCACAAAGAGCCCCGGATTGTAGCGTGTAGGCAGGGCAGGAAGACGCGAGAGCCTCCATGGCGGATGTAATTAGCTTCAATGAGATTTCCGGACACGCCAATATCGCCCTGGGGATGGCCAAGCTGGTCTCTGCCCGTCTCAGGGAGCGAAGCCCGTTTTTAGCCAGACTCATCGCGGAC
This sequence comes from Candidatus Methylomirabilota bacterium, assembly GCA_016208645.1. Taxonomy (GTDB): domain Bacteria; phylum Methylomirabilota; class Methylomirabilia; order Methylomirabilales; family 2-02-FULL-66-22; genus 2-02-FULL-66-22. Next base: position 7,142 of record JACQXP010000247.1, read on the forward strand.
TGGAAGCTGGTCACCCTTCATCACGAGCTGGCCGAGATGGTCCGAGGCGTTGCCTCCATTGAACCGGATTTGGTGAGTAGCACCTTGGCGGGGGAATTCCTAACGAATCACCAAGCGATCGGGAAGACACTTCTTCCATTGGTTGATTTCCTGAAGGCAGACGGGCATTGGTATGAGCGCTCCCTAGCCTCGAAGATGGAAGCCGCGTGGGGCGAGCTTGAAGACTTCGCCGAATCTCTCCAGCTCTCCCACAGCCAGGAGTTAATAGACACTCTCGGCCAAGTCGCTTCGAGCATCCCTGGCTCCCCTGACACACCAGCCCAGGACTGGAGAACCATGCTTGCCAAGCTTTAGGATTCGGCTCGATCTCGTGCCCCCGCAGTTTTCCCGCTCCTTGAGAGACCTCGAACGCACCTACCGCAATATCCGCCGAGACCTCGAAGCTCTCTTCAGCAAGCTGGAGTCCACTGGCCCCAGGCCGAACAGGTCAATAGGACAGAGTGTCTTCAAGGAGCGATGTGCCAGTTCAGACATGCAGAGGGGTCAGAGCGGAGGATTTCGAGTCCTGATCCTCCGGCGGGGGACAGACCTCATTCCGCTCTTCATCTTCGCGAAAGCTGACCGCGAGAACATCACGCCTGAGGAAATTCGGAACCTGATTCGGTCTCTGGAGGGATAAGCTTCGGGTGGCAGAAAGAAAGAGGCCCAGCGGTCGCCTCCAGCCTGTTCTGCGTGTGGCCATGCCCCATGTCTCGCACCTGCATCCCCCCGGGAGCACGGTCCATGAGTGAGGCGATGCGCGCGGCCCCAACGCCAACCAAAATCTGATATGATGACCCCGTAGAATCACGCTCGCGAGCGCAAAATGGAGCCCGGTACCTCTTCTCTTAACCCTCCGACGCTCGCCCAGCCACTCAGGGGCCTGTTCGAGAGCCGGTTCGGGGAGCCGGTGGAGCGCGTCGTGACCCTCAAAGGCGACGCCTCGGACCGGAAGCTCTTCCGCCTGTCGGCGGCGTCGCACACGGCGATCGGCGTCGTCAATCCGGACGCCCGGGAGAACCGCGCCTTCCTCGAGTTCTCCCGCCACTTCGGCAGGTGCGGCCTGCCGGTCCCCGAGATTTACGCCGAGGACCTCGATCGGGGGATGTACCTGGAAGAGGATCTGGGCGACACGACGCTCTTTCAGTTCCTCACGGCGAACCGCGTCACGGACGAACTCTCCAGCGAGACCCTCGACCTGTACCGGAAGGTGGTCGAGCTGCTGCCGCGGTTCCAGATCGAGGCCGGCCGGACGCTGAACTACGACGTGTGCTACCCGCGATCCGGCTTCGACAGGCAGTCCATGCTGTGGGACCTCAACTACTTCAAGTACTACTTCCTTCGCCTGGCGAAGATCCCCTTCAGCGAGCAGGCGCTCGAGGACGATTTCGAGCGGTTCGCCGAGTTCCTGCTCCAGGCCGAGCGGCGCTTCTTCCTCTACCGCGACTTCCAGTCCCGCAACATCATGGTCCGGGAAGGGAGGCCGTTCTTCATTGATTACCAGGGTGGGCGGCGCGGGGCGCTCCAGTACGACGTCGCGTCCCTGCTGTTCGACGCGAAGGCCGACCTCCCATTCGAGGTCCGCGACGAACTTCTCGAACGGTACCTCGAAGCCGCCGCGACGCTCGAGCCGATCGACCGCCACGCCTTTCTGACCTGCTACCCCGGCTTCGTCTATATCCGGATCATGCAGGCGATGGGGGCCTACGGCCTGCGCGGCTTCTACGAGCGGAAGCACCACTTCCTGGCCAGCATCCCCTACGCGATCCGGAACCTGGAGTACCTGCTGCGGACGGCTGAGCTTCCCGTCGCACTGCCCGAGTTGACGCAGGTGTGGCTCCGCCTGGTCGCGTCCTCCTCCCTCCGGCAGTTCGGCACCGCCTCGCTCAAGCTCACGGTGCGGATCCAGAGCTTCGCGTACACGGACGGCGTGCCGACCGACGAGAAGGGACACGGCGGCGGCTACGTGTTCGACTGCCGGGCCCTGCCCAACCCCGGCCGGTTCGAGGAGTACGCGAAGCTGACAGGCCAGGACGATGCCGTGATCGCTTTCCTCGAGAACGAGCCCGCCGTGCGCGACTTCATCCGCCACGTCTTCGCCTTGATCGACCAGACCGTCGAGAACTACCAGCAGCGTAACTTCACCGACCTCCTGGTCGCGTTTGGCTGCACCGGCGGCCAACACCGCTCGGTGTACTGCGCCGAGCGGCTGGCGGCGCACCTGCGTGAGCGATTCCCGGTGAACGTCGAGGTGCGCCACCTGGCGCAGGAGAACAGCAGCCTCACCCCCGGCCCTGGGGGAGAGGGAGCAAAGCGATGAAGGCGATGGTCCTCGCGGCCGGCGTCGGGAGCCGGCTGCGGCCGCTCACCGACGAGATCCCGAAGGCCCTGCTCGACGTCGGCGGCGCGCCGATGATCGAGCGGGTGATCCGGCGTCTCAAGGCGGCCGGTGTCACCGCGCTCGTCGTGAACCTCTTCCACCTGGGTGACCGCATCGTGGAGTTCCTGGCCTCGAAGGGAGACTTCGGGCTCCACATCGAATTCACGCGCGAGGCCGAGCTGCTCGACACCGGCGGGGGGCTGAAGCACGCGGCGTGGTTCTTCGAGGACGGCCGGCCGTTCTTCCTCCACAACGTGGACGTCCTGAGCGACATCGACCTCACGGGGCTGCTCCGGTTCCACCAACAGGTTGGAGGGCTGGCGACGCTCGCGGTCCAGAACCGGCCGAGCGGGCGTCGGCTCCTGTTCGACCGCGACGGACGGCTGTGCGGCCGGGAGTCGCCGGAGGGCGTGGAGTGGGCGAGGGGGCCGCGGAGCGGCGTCGAGCGGCTCGCCTTCACCGGGATCCACGTGATCGATCCCGCGATCTTCCCCAGGATGACCGAAACGGGGACCTTTCCGATCACCCGGACCTACCTGCGGCTCGCCGGGGAGGGGGAAGGGATCGTCGCCTACCGGGCCGACGGGAGCTACTGGCAGGACATCGGCTCGCCGGAGAAGCTGGAGGCGGCACGCAAACGCGCGGCCGGGCCGCCCGCCTGATCACCGCACCGCAGCGTGGACTCGGGTTCGAGTCCCGATAGGGTCACCAAAGAAAAACGCGGGGTCGCATCAACCCCGCGTTTTCGCTTTCCCGTCCGGCGTTTGACTTATCCGGCCCGCCGGGCCTTCTCGATCCTGGCCCATTCGTCTTTCAGGGAGACTGCGCGGTTACACACCAGCGTCCCCTTGGCGGAATCGGGGTCCACGCAGAAGTAGCCTTGCCGTTCGAACTGGTAGATGCTGCCGGGCCTCGCCCCGGCAAGGCCGGGCTCTCCCCGGCACCCGGCCAGGACCTCCAGCGAGTTGGGGTTCACGTGCGCGAGGAAATCCTGGCCCTCGTCTCCCTCATCGGGATCCTCCTTCACGAAGAGCCGGTCGTACAGCCGCACCTCGGCCGGCACGGCATGCGCCGCCGAGACCCAGTGGATGGTGGCCTTCACCTTGCGGCCATCCGGCGCATCGCCGCCGCGCGTGGTCGGGTCATAGGTGCACCGCAGCTCCACGACGTTCCCCTGCCCATCCTTCACCACGTCCACGCACTGGAGGAAGTAGGCGTAGCGCAAGCGCACCTCGCGTCCCGGGGAAAGCCGGTAATACTTGGGCGGCGGGTTCTCGCGGAAGTCGTCCTGCTCGATGTACAGCACGCGCGAGAACGGCACGCGGCGCGTCCCGGCGCCGGGGTCCTCGGGGTTGTTCACCGCCGCCAGCTCTTCCACCTGCCCCTCGGGGTAATTCTCAATCACCACGCGCAGGGGCTTGAGCACGCACATCACGCGCGGCGCGCGCCTGTTCAGGTCCTCGCGCAGGCAGTGTTCCAGCAGGGCGATGTCCACCAGGCTGTCTTTCTTGGCCACGCCGATCCGCTCGCAGAAATCCCGGATGGCCTCCGGCGTGTACCCCCGGCGGCGCAGGCCGGAAAGCGTGGGCATGCGCGGGTCGTCCCAGCCCGTCACGTGCCCCTCCTGCACCAGCCGCAGGAGCTTGCGCTTGCTCAGGAGGGTGTAGGAGAGATTCAAGCGCGCGAACTCGATCTGGCGCGGATGGTAAATCTCCAGTTGATCGAGATACCAGTTGTACAGCGGGCGATGATCTTCGTACTCCAGCGAGCACAACGAGTGGGTGATGCCCTCGAGGGAGTCCGACTGCCCGTGGGCGAAGTCATACATCGGATAGATGCACCACCGGTCGCCCGTGCGGTGATGCGGGGCGTGGATGATGCGGTACATCACCGGGTCGCGCAGATTGATGTTGCCGGCGGCCATGTCAATCTTGGCGCGCAGGGTGCGCGAGCCCTCCGGGAATTCCCCGGCCCGCATGCGCGCAAACAATTCCAGGTTTTCCGCCAGCGTCCGGTTGCGGTAGGGGCTCTCCTTGCCCGGCTCGGTGAGGGTGCCCCGGTACCGGCGGATCTCGTCGGCGCTCAGGTCGCAGACGTAGGCTTTGCCTTTTGTGACGAGCCTGACCGCGTACTCGTACAACTGCTCGAAGTAATCGGAGGCATAGTAGAGCCGGTCTTCCCAGTCGAACCCCAGCCAGCGGATATCCTGCTGGATGGACTCGACGTACTCCACTTCCTCCTTCACCGGGTTGGTGTCGTCGAAGCGCAGATTGCACTGGCCGCCGAATTCGGCCGCGATGCCGAAGTCAATGCAAATGGCCTTGGCGTGGCCGATGTGGAGATAGCCGTTCGGCTCCGGGGGGAAGCGGGTGTGCACGCGGGGGTAGCGACCCGCCTTCGAGTCGTCCAGCACCGCGGCCCGGATGAAGTCCACAGGCTGATTCGAATCGCTCAACGTCATGGTTGCATCTCTTCTGGGGGGAACCCCTCGACAAGTATGGGAAAACGGCGCTCCCGCCTCTCGCGCCCGGAGGGTTTCGTCCTCTGGGGGTGTTCGCGCCTGATCGTCCGTCCGGAGGACGGCTTTCTTATTGCCGGCGGCGGGTGTCCAGGCCGGACCCTGCCTTGTATAGGCCAATCGCGGCGTCCTTGACTCCAGGCGATGACTTGCGCTAAAAGGGCTCATCCGAGCGGGCCATCCCTGGCCTGACAAAAAATGTCTTGGGGGGACAAGTTTTTTCACGTGGCGAATGCGTGTGGCATCCTGGGGCGGGAACAGGGGGAAGCCGATACGGAATCGTCGCTCCATCCAACCCGCTGTGTTTCCTAGGAAATCCCACCCTTCACGGGCGAGAGCCATGGGAAAGACAGACATGGCACGGATGCTGCCTCCGCAATGGGAGCCGGGGGATGTCTGCCCCCGGGGGTCTGACACTGACAGAAGTAACCCCCCAGCCCGATGGAGAATCGGGGGAGGAATCGCGATGAGCGACTCCCCGCACAAGGCGGGCAAGGGATTCACGCTGATCGAGCTGCTCATCGTCGTGGCCATCATCGGTATCCTGGCGGCCATCGCCATCCCCAACCTGGTGACTGCCCAGCGGAAGTCGAAATATTCCCGCGCCGCCGCGGATGTGAAGACGGCGGCGACCCAGGCCATCGTGTACGGCAACGACAAGAACGCCTACCCGACCACCATCAGGGTGATGCGCGACGGGGGATACGCCAACGTCGGCGACACCGATCCGTGGACGAACAGCTACCAGCTCTCCGCGGCGCTGACCGGGCGACTCACGCCTGGGCAGACCGACGACGTCTACGTCTACAGCAAGGGTGCCAGCACCACGGGGGTGTACCCCGAACCGTTTACCTCCACCACCGGGGACGGGGGATCCGTGGGTTATTCCTCCGTGTACGGGTCCTGGACCGGATATTAGAATCCTGCAGGTGCTCGATCCGCCTCGAACCTCCGAACGCTCCCCTGCCAGCCCCACCTCCTCGATCCACTTCCTTGTCTGGTCGGGCAACCCGTCGCGGGTTCAGGCTGGACGAACCGGTCGAAGATGAGTAGGCTGTCTCCGCGAAAGAGCGGTGACGACCCGCACATCCTCCGAGGGAGGGGATTCATAAGGAGGCGCGCATGACCCAACTCTTCGAGAATCGTGTCAAGCGGATGCTCAAGGCCGGAAAGAAGACCGCGGGGGCCTGGGCGCAACTGTGCAGTCCCACGTCCACGGAGATCCTGTGCCGCGGCGGCTTCGACTGGGTGCTGATTGACATGGAGCACTCCCCGGGTGACCTGCAGACACTCGTCGCACAGCTCCAGGCCATGGGCGGCTCCGGCGTCGTGCCCCTGGTCCGCGCCCCCTGGAACGATCTGGTGTGGATCAAGCGGATCCTGGATGCCGGGGCCTACGGGGTCATGATTCCGTCGGTGAACACGCGGGAGCAGGCCGTCGCCGCCGTCCAGGCCTGCAAGTATCCGCCGGTCGGCATCCGCGGGATC
>JACQXP010000110.1 GCA_016208645.1 Candidatus Methylomirabilota bacterium
TCCACGATGGTCAGATCATTGGACTGGCGATTCGGGATGACGACGTAGCGGCCATCCACGGTCAGGGCCGCCCCATGGGCATCCTTTCCGTACTCCACAGTCGCCAGGACGCTGTCCGTCTGCGGATCAATGATAATGTACCTGTTGGTGGCCCCGCTAGCCTGGATTTCCACGTCACTAATTCGCCTAAGCGCCAAGGTCGTTTTGCTAGCCTTGGTAGGTTGTCAGGCGCAGAGACTTGCCTTCCCACCATGGCACACTCACGGGGGTGTCGATGAGTCCGGAGGCCAGGATGATTGGCAGATGGGCCCGGCGGTGGAAGCTGACTTGCACTTCGCGCTCTGTTACGGTCACATCCGCCGGCATATCAATCAGGTCCCGGAAGATCTGGCGCGCCTGGGCGTCCGCATAGCCCCGCATCCGCCGGGCCAGGAGCCGGTACAGCCCGCTGGCGATGACCAAGAGGGCCATATCAAAATCGACCTTCAGCCCGACCGCCGAGGACAGCGCATCCAGGTGAAAGAACCGCACCGCATCGGCGAGGGCGTTCTCGATCAGCATGCGCTGGGCATACCGCGTGAGGAGCTGGGCCACCGGCCGCCGCGGCTGGTTCGTCAACAGGATCGTCGGCTCCTCATGTCCCAGGTCGGTAATGTATAGCTGCCGGAACGGGCGCCCGGCCAGCCGGACCCGCTGGTCATAGACGCGCGGCGTCCGGTACTTGCGCGTGGGGAGGTCGAGTTCGACCGTCCGCCAGGCCGAGCGCGGCAAGAGCACGATCTCCTTCAGGAGCTTCGGGGAGCGCCGCCGCAGCGTGATGAAGGCGATCCCCAGGCGGTCCAGCCGCGCCAGATTGGCGTAGGTCGTCACCCGGGAGTCGAAGACCAGCTCGCGGGGCAGCGCCTTATGGGTCCGCTTCCAAAACGCGATGAAGGCGAAGATCTCCTCCGCTTCCTCCCCCTTGCGCAGCTCGGCGTTCGAGTAACAGAACGACCGGCCGTCGGCATCCTGCGCCAGGAAGACCAGGACGCTCGGCTGGCGGCGGCTCCGGGCCGAGACGTAATGGCGCTCGACGACCGGATGCTCCCCGTAGTAGGGCACGGAATGGAAATCGAGGTTGAACGAGTCGCCCGGAAAGAGTTCGGTCCCATGGAGCTGCTCGTGCCACGCCGCGAGGACCTGCGTCGTCTTGGTGTGCGTGATGCGCGAGGAATACTCGGAGAAGTAGCTCTTTTTCGGGATGGCGTTGAGCCCGGCGAACAGCGCGAGCCCTGCGTCGGCGACCAGCGCCATGATGTGGCTCTTGCGCTCGAGGGACCAGAGCTTCAGGGCCAGGCAGGCCCGCAAGGCCTGGGCGGCCGGAATCATGGTGGAGCCCGGCAGATGCGTCCGGGCGGCCAGCTGCTCGCACTGGAGCCGCACGAGCTCGGGGACGAACAGGAACAGGCCGCCACAGCGAGTCTTGAAGGTGCGGGGGGCCAAAGAGAAGGCCCGCACATCGGCGACCGGTTCGATCGTGGGGCGCGGAGCCCCCGGCCGCTCCGCATCCAGCCGCCGGGGCAGCGGCGCGAAGCCTTCCGCCTTCAGCACTTCCCGCACGGCGGTCGGACTGAGGGGACACTGGCGCTCCTGCAGCGTCGCGCTGAGCTCGTAGACCGAGTAATTCTGCTTGCGCAGGCGGATGATGAGGTCCCGCGCCGCGGCCTTCTTGGGCTGCGCGCGGGGGCCGCGGCGCGGGGCGACAAAGAAGACGGGGGCGGGATCGCGGCGAAAATGATGGCAGAGCACGTGGAGGGAGGCGGGGGAGTACCCGAAGGCGCCGGCGGCGCTGGCGGGGCGTGCCCGGCTCCAGGAAGAAGCGGCGGCAGTGGCTTAGGTCTTTCGGTGCGCCGATTCCCACAGTATGATGATATCATAGCTCAAGATCTGGTGTCAAGGGCTTTCGGTGCCCACAACCTGTTGGTGCGGTAGGATGGCCAAGGAACGGGGCATACGTCGGATCTCCGAAAGTCGGCACGTCGGGCTCAGGTCCGGTCAGCCTGATAGATAGGAGCATGCAGCTACAACTCTCGAAGCACCAATTCGATAAGCTACCCAGTTCCGGATCGCTTGCTGTGTTGCGAAACTTGCTCGCACGATCCCGGCGTCGGCAGGGGGCGCAGGGGGAAGAACCGGATTGGGCCTTAGGCAAATGGTTGTCCGTGGAAATCCAGGCTAGGGACACCACTCCCATCACGGAATTCGCCGTTCGTCCTCATTAGGGTGGGGTTGTAGAGGTAGACGCGGGAAAAACGACCACTTAGACGATACGGCAATCAATTTTCCATTGCCTGCCGGTCGGGGACAGGATGTGTTGCACAATTAGGGGTCCGTCCCCTCGGCACCAATCCTCGTGTAGGATCAATACATCCGCTTGACATGACACATACAAGAATTGTATGGTGCCACCAGAAAGTGAGGTGGCGCTATGGGCAATGTCACGGTGAATATCTCCTTTCAGGATTCGCTGCTCGCCGACATTGATGCGGAGGCGAAGCGGGAGTCGCGCACGCGTTCCGAGCTCCTGCGGGAGGCCGCACGGCTGTACGTCCGCCGCCAACGACAGTGGGCGGACGTATTTGCCTTGGGCGATCGGCAAGCCGCGCGTCTGGGGCTCACCGAAGCGATGGTACCGAAGGAGATTCGCGCTGCGCGTGGACGGAAACCCTGAATGAAGATCGTGTGCGACACCAATGTGCTGGTGTCCGGCGTTCTCTTTCGGGGCCATCCCCGGCGGATTCTAGTCCTGGCCGCCCAAGGAAGGCTCACGAACTTCACATCGCCGGCACTGCTGCGGGAGGTCGAGGATGTCCTGAGTCGGCCGAAGTTCGGCCTCCGACCTGGCCAAGTCGCCAGCATCCTCGCCCTGTTTCGAGACACCTTCGAAGTCGTCCATCCCAACGGATCAGTCACCGTGATTGTCGACGATCCCGCCGACAACAGAGTGCTCGAGGCGGCGGGTGCCGCCTCGGCCAACGTGATTGTCTCGGGCGACCATCACCTCCTGGAGTTGAAAGAATGGCAGGGGATCCGAGTGATGTCGCCGGCCGACTTCGCTGCGTCCGAGTGATCGGGGACGTAGCGCACTTACGAAAGTTATTTCCGTTGGCGCAGTGTGATTGAGGACGCCACGGTCACGGCGAAGGAGCGAGTGGAGGCCAAGAGCGGCCAGCAGCGGCTGCTCTGAGTCCCTGGTTGTCCATGCGAAGCTGCTAGCCTGGGGGACATCACGCGATGGATACCCTTTTCGAGGGACGGGAGGTGTTCTATGTCCTCATCTCCTCAAAGCGTTCGACCGACTAAAGCCCGAGGCCAGCGAGCTGTGCGATTCGCCTCGCTGCCTTGTCCTGTGTGTGGTCGAAGAGCCCTGGCCGATGTCGTGGAAGACTGCGAGCTATCGGGTGGACGATTCGTCAAGCAGTTGAGGCATACCCGCTGCACGTCGTGCGGCGAGAGGTTCTTCGATGTCGCGGCGATGACCGCAATTGGGGCAGCCAGGAAGCCGTCCGCCCGCAGGCGCTCAGCATGAGCCGGTAATCCGTAATCCGGGACGTAATCCGGGACGTTGCTTCCGAATTATCCTTGCACCTTTCTCGAACCGAACCGCTCGTAATGTCGTACCGCGGGAGGCTGCTCGAAAAGGGCGAATCCTCCCCGCGCACTCGCCAGGACGGACCGTTGGTTCTGAAGCAACTCGTTGCGTCGCGCCCTTACGAAAGTGATTTCCGTTGACGGGGACGCCGGAGCGACGGGCCCGGCCGTTTCGCCAGTGTCACGGAAGACCCCTCCTCGCGGTGCGGGGGTCCGCATGATCTGTTTGAGTTAGTGCCCAGGAAGCCGGGTGCGGTTCACCTGCTTGCCCGGGTCATCCTCGGAGGTACCCACATGGCCTTCCGTGAGGGCGAGTACGTCAGGCACGGCAGCCAGCCCGACTGGGGAATTGGGGGGGGTCCTTTCACTCGGGGAGAACGGCAAGCTCACCGTATTCTTCCTGCGAGGTGGCAAGAGGATCCTCTCTGGCAGCACTCCGCAGCTAGAGCCCGCAGAGAATCCGCATCACCGTGTCCTGGAGCTCGCTGGGACGGCAAACTGGGAGCGCGCCGACCGCCACCTTTACGTCGTCGAATTGCGACCCGAGGTGTTCGAGAGGGAGCGGAATTTCTTCGAGGCGAACTTGCATTGGCTGCCAGGAAAGCTGTGCCTCTATGTCGGGGTGACCGGACTGACGCCCGAGGAGCGATTCCGGGCGCACCTCCGCGGGGAGCACGCGGCGTGGATCGTGCAGAGGTACGGCCGGCGCCTGCTCCCCGAATGCTACCAGCATTTCAACCCACTACCATACGCTCTGGCGCAGGAGATGGAGCCGGAGCTGGCACGGCAACTCCGCTCCGATGGCCATGCCGTGTGGCAGAACTAGGGACCCGAAACGACTAGCGACTCGATTCAACCCCTCTGAGAGTGTTCGAACAGGACGATCGGCCCCGCCGGTTGTCTGGCCCTCGAACAGCCGCACAGGGTGGGAGGCCATGAAGACCTCGGATGTTTAGGCACTCCGAGGTGAGGGGAGGATTGACGACAGGGACCCGGAAGGCTTGTGGTATCGCTCTCCCTACCGCTTATGGCGCCCAGAGCCTGCCGATTTTCCAAAGAGTCCCAAGCGCAGGTCCGGATTCACGCGCTGAGCAGGAGCCGCAGCACCGCAGGCAGGACCGCCTTTGCCTGACGGGCCAATTCGGCAGGGGCCGCGCTGGCCATGGGGTGGGGGACCAGCGCGAAGGGGTAGTCGGGGGCGCCGTGCGCCTTCGCCGTGGCCCGGCCATTGGGAACGAAGAGATCGGTGCAGATCACCGCGGCCGGGATGCCCCGCTGCTCCAGGAGAATGCCGTCGAGCACACTGCTCGATGAGCAGGAGCTTCAGTCGCCGATTCCGGCGACCACGGCATCCACTCGCCGGGCGAGATCGTCCAGTTGCTCATCCGGTGCCGGTCGGGACGCGGAGGGCTTGCGGATCACGACAAACCCCGCCGTGCCCGCCTCGCTCCGGAGCAGTTCCTGGATCTCCCGGAGCAAGAGATCGGATTTCGGCTTGCTGTTGTCGAGGATGCCGATGACCTTCCCCGCCAGGCTGGCCAGGCGAGGGGCCGGCGTGAACGCCTTCACGGCCGGTCCGTCGGTTGGGTCGAACATTGTGAAGCTCATGGTGCCTCCCCTTCGTGAATGACCAATGACCAATTTCCAATGACAAATGGGTATCGAGAGTCAAGCATCCACCCGGCAGGTGGGGCAGGGCGGGATGATCCTGGTCACCGCCTGGGAATGCACCCTGCCTGCCCAGCCTGGGATCACCACGGAGTACCCGCCGGCGTTCCCACCCGCGGCCACCACCAGGATATCTTCCTGGTCGGCCACGGCCCGGTGTTGGCGTGCTGCCTGCACCGAGGTCTCGGGCGGTGGGAGGCGACCGGCCCGCGCCAGCTCCTCCTCCGACCGGACAGCGTGCTCGTGCAGCCACGCCCGCACATCCTTCTTCGACCATCCGCGTTCGCTCAGGATCCGTCGGTGCTCGCCGGCGACGACCACCACGAACTGCTGGCCCGACAGGCTGAGGCGACCGCCGGTCACCATGACGTCCGCGATGGTGGAGAGGATCACTTCGGGGTCCGATGCCGACTGATTGGTGACCTGATGGGGAGACTCTCCCGCAAACAGCGTTACTGCGCTTTCTTCGGGCGGGATCCCTCGCTCAACGTGGAGAGGGGGCCAGGGACTATGGGCTTCGTCCTCGGCGATGCAGTAGGTGAACTTTCCCGGATGGCCGAAGCAGCTTCGGTCCATGACGCCCGGGATGGAGCCGCCCACATTCCGCAGGAGGAGGCGTAATGCTCTTCCGATGGTGGCGTTGGCCCTCCAGCCTGGCCCGAACAGGTTTTCGCCGGCATTCATGCCGATCTGGGCGGCGAGGGGGCCGTTTACGATGGTCAGGATGCCCATGCCGGACGTGCTGGCCGTCGGTCCGTGGGCGGAGAAGGCGGGGTCGCACAACGCTTCCACGATCGCCAGGAGGACCGGCGCGTACTCGGGCAGGCAACCCGCCATGATGGCATTGATGGCCAGCTTTTCGGCGGTGATCGCTCGCGCACGCTCGGGTATCCCGCCAAGGAGATCCCCGGGTTGTTTCCCCATGGCGTCGAGCATTGCCCAGATCCGCTCCTCTGTTGGCGGAATCACGGGCAACCCGTCGGTCCAGCCCCGCTCAAAGCAGGCTTCGATCGCGGTCAGTGGGTCCGCAACCTCTATTCGTGTGGAGCGCAACGCGCCTCGAGACATATTTGACCTCCCTCTAAGTGCTTGATTTCATAAATCCGTATCAGGTTTCCCCTGATACGGATCGTCCATTGCCAAGGGCGTTTCGTGTAGGGTTGGCTCGCGCCAAACCTACACGAACTTATGAAATCAAGCACTAAGTCGCGAGAAAAGGTACCACCCTGGCGGATCGGCTGTCTA
>JACQXP010000248.1 GCA_016208645.1 Candidatus Methylomirabilota bacterium
GGTGCTGGCGATCCCGTGCCTGCGCGTCCGGGAGGACTTCCTGGCCATCACCACCATGGGCATCAACTTCGTGGTCGAGGCCACGTTCCTGTACGTGCCCTTCTTCGGCGCCGGGATGGGGATCGGCGGGATCAATCCCCCGAGCCTCTTCGGGTCGGAGATCAGCAAGCCGGGCTTTCTGCTGCTCGTCAGTGGAGTGATCGCGGCCGTGATCACCCTGGACCGGTGGTTGGCGCGGTCGTGGATCGGCCTCGCCTGGGCCGCCATCCGGGAGGACGAGGCCGCCGCAGGAACCATGGGGATAGACGTCGTGCGGTTCAAGGTCCTGGCCTTCACCCTGGGGAGCGCGGGGGCGGGCCTCGCCGGAAGCCTGTACGCCCATTTCCTGACATTCATCATGCCGGTCAACTTCGGCTTCGGGCAGTCCATCGTCATCCTCTCGATGGTGGTCTTCGGGGGGATCGGGACGCTGCGCGGGCCCATCGTGGGGGCCATCCTCCTGGGCGCGTTGCCCGAGATCTCCCGACCGGCGATGGAATACCGGACGCTCCTGTACGGGATCCTCTTGCTCTTGCTGATGCGGTATCAACCGGACGGCATCCTGGGCGAGCAGAGCGTGCTCGTCCGCGGATGGCGGCGGCTCTGGCCAGCCGCAATGCAAAATTGAACACCGACAACCGACAACTCCCAATGGCCGGTCTTGCGTTGTCAGTTGCGAATCGTCAGTTGCCCGAAACGGAGTGAGGGATGGCTTTGCTGGAGATCGAACACCTGACCAAGGAATTCGACGGCGTCACCGCGCTCCAGGATGTCAGCCTGGAAGTCCGTGAGGAGGAGATCCTCGGCGTCATCGGGCCCAACGGGGCGGGAAAGACCACCCTGTTCAACTGCGTCAGCGGAATCTTCCCGCCGGACCGGGGGGCCATCCGGTTCCGCGGGGACCCGATCCAGGGGAGCAGGCCCCACGAGATCGCGCGTCGGGGCATCGCACGCACCTTTCAGATCGTGCGTCCGTTTCCGGCCCTCTCCCTCACCGACAATGTCCTGGTGGCCTATGGGCACCGGTACTATCCTCGCCTGAGAGCTTCCACCACGGCCTCCCGCACCCAGGCCAGCCTGCAGGCATGCCACGGCCTGCTGGACCGGGTGGGTATGCCGGCGGGCCACGAGCGAGCGGCCGGAACGCTTCCCCTGGGGCTCAAGAAGCGGCTGGAGATCGCTCGGGCTCTGGCCCTCAATCCGTCTCTCCTGCTCCTGGACGAGCCTTCGGGGGGACTCCGGCACGAGGAATCCCAGGAACTCCTGGAGCTGATCCGCCGGTTGAATCAGGAAGGCATCACGATCGTGCTTATCGAGCACAACATGCCGATCGTGATGGGCGTGTGCCGGCGGCTGGTGGTCCTGGACCACGGGATCCAGATCGCCGAGGGCGATCCCGCCGCCATCCAGCGCAATCCGCAGGTGATCGAGGCGTATCTCGGCAAGGCCAGCGTATAGCATATGGCCTATGGCTTATGGCATCGGAAACTCTCCCGGTTGCTATGGCCAGTCCATACGCCATAGGCCATACGCCATACGCGTCTGGCAGCAACAGAGATGCTCGAAGTCAGGAATCTTGAAGTCACGTATGGCGAGTTCGCCGCAGTCCGCGGCGTGAGCTTCGACGTCCGCGACGGAGACCTCGTGACCATCATCGGGGCCAACGGTGCCGGGAAGAGCACCACCCTTCGATCGGTCATGGGCCTGCTGCGCCCCCGCGCCGGTA
>JACQXP010000249.1 GCA_016208645.1 Candidatus Methylomirabilota bacterium
AAGTCCTTGGGCCAGTTCTACAAGTGCCCCTTCATCGAATACGAGGGGCGGCCGGTCATCGACCCCGATCTGCTCAAGACCTTGAACATGGACTACCTCAAGAAGAATTTCTGGCTCCCGCTGAAGCGCGACAAGGACGGGATCCAGGTCCTCATCGACGACCCCAACAACCTGGATCGGCTCCAGGACATCAAGCGCATCTTCCCCGGCCGGAACATCCAGTTTGCCGTCGGCTTGCGTCGGGACATCCTGCAGTTCCTGTACGCCGCCAGCGGTGAGGCGGACCCCCTGGCGGCCAAGGGCTCCATCGCCGAGATCATGGGGGAGCTGGTGAGCGAGGCCGAGCTGGAGAAGCAGGAGGACGTCAGCACCACGGCCGTGGACGAAAACGACAGCGCCATCGTCCGCCTGGCCAACCAGATCATCACGGACGCCTACAAGCAGGGGGCTTCGGACATCCACGTCGAGCCCTACGGGGAGAAGCGAGAGACGATGATCCGGTTCCGGGTAGACGGGAGCTGCTTCGAGTACCAGAAGATCCCGCCGACGTACCGGCGGGCCCTCGTCTCCCGGTACAAGATCATGTCCCGGCTGGACATCGCGGAGCGGCGCAAGCCGCAGGACGGCAAGATCAAGTTCCTGGTGGGCAACAAGGAGATCGAACTGCGTGTCGCCACCGTCCCCACCGCCGGCTTCAACGAGGACATAGTGATGCGCATCCTGGCGGCCAGCGAGCCCCTGCCCCTCGAGAAGCTGAACATGTCCGAGCGGAACCTGCGGGAGATCAAGAACATCGCCGCCAAACCCTACGGGATCATCCTGTGCGTGGGGCCCACGGGATCGGGCAAGACCACCACGCTGCACGCCATCCTGGGCTACATCAACACCCCCGAGCGGAAGATCTGGACCGCCGAGGACCCCGTCGAGATCACCCAGTACGGGTTGCGGCAGGTCCAGATGCAGCCGAAGATCGGCCTGACCTTCGCCGCGGCGATGCGGGCCTTCCTGCGCGCCGACCCCGACGTCATCATGGTGGGCGAGATGCGCGACAAGGAGACGGCCGAAACGGGGATTGAGGCCTCCCTGACCGGGCACCTGGTCTTCAGCACCCTCCACACCAACAGCGCCGTGGAGACGGTCACCCGCCTCCTGGAAATGGGCATGGATCCCTTCAACTTTGCGGACGCCCTGCTGGGCGTCCTGGCCCAGCGGCTGTGCAAGACCCTGTGCAAGGAGTGCAAGGAAAAGCATCATCCACCGAAGGAGGCCTTCGACGAGTTGGCCTTGAGCTTCGGCGAGGAGGCCTTCGCCAAGCTGGGCTACAAGTACGACGACAACTTCGTCCTGTACCGGGGAAAGGGCTGTGAGGCTTGCAAGAACAGCGGCTACAAGGGACGGACGGGCCTGCACGAGCTCCTGATCGGGACCGACGACATCAAGCGGATGATCCAGAAGCGCGCCACGGCCGAAGAGCTCTTGAAGGTCGCCCGCGATCAGGGCATGACCACCCTGGTGCAGGACGGGGTGATCAAGGTGATCCGGGGGTGGACCGACTTCAAGCAGGTCAAGGCCGTGGCCATCAAGTAACCCCGCGCTTCGCGGGGGCAACGAAAAACCGACAACCGACGATGGCAAACCGGCCAATGGCCCTGTCCGGTTGTCCGTTGTCAGTTGTCGGTTTTCAATTTTGCATTGCCGCGAAGCGGGGGATCAAGCCTGGGCGATCACGTCAATCTCCACCAACGCGCTGCGGGGCAGCGACGCCACACCGACGGTGGAGCGCACCGGCTTGTCCTGGGGGAAATACTCGGCGTACGCCTCGTTCATCTTCTGGAAGTCGCCCAGATTGGTCATGTACACCGTGGTCTTCACCACCCGGCTCATGGAGGTGCCCGCCGCCTCCAGGACTGCCCGAAGATTCTCCAAGACCTGGCGGGTCTGGGCGCCGATGCCTCCCTCCACCATGGCGCCGGTCTGGGGGTCCAGCGGGATCTGGCCGGAGGTGAATACCCAGCCGTCGAGCTTCAGGGCTTGCTCGTAGGGGCCGATCGCCTTGGGGGCCTTCTCGGTCTTGATCACCTCTCGCTTCATCTCTCCTCCTGTTCGTCTGCAAGGACCCTGGGAATGAAACCGCAAATGGACGCCAATTAACGCGAATCAGGACTTCCGATCCAAAAAAGAGGAATGGCGTTCATTTGCGTTCATTGGCGGTTGCAATATCTTCCTGGGCAACGGAATTCAGGAGATGATGGGCGGCTGCGGCCACGCGCTGTGGAAGCCCACCCACCGTCCTCAGCTCATCGACCGAGGCGGCGCGCAGGCGCTTCAGACTCCCGAACCGCTGGAGGAGCAGGCGCTTTCGCCGCGCCCCGATCCCTGGGACCTCATCCAGGACGGAGCGCAGGCCGCTCTTCCCGCGGAGGCTGCGATGGTACATCAGGGCGAAGCGGTGCGTCTCGTCCCGCACCTGCTGGAGCAGATGCTTTCCCCGCGAGCCGTCCGGAAGGCGAATCGGCTCCGGGACGTCCGGCCGGAAGACCAGCTCCTCCTCCTTGGCCAGGCTCGCCAGGGGGAGGTCGG
>JACQXP010000250.1 GCA_016208645.1 Candidatus Methylomirabilota bacterium
ACGCAGTTCCATACCTCGCCGAGCCTGATGCGGATGAGGAGGTACAGCGTGAACCTCTACCGGCAATTGCAAGCCGACGGAGACGAGGCGGTGGGCTGGCGCCAGGTCGGCAGCCTGCGCGTGGCGTCGAGCAAAGACCACCTCAAAGCCTTGCAGCGGCAGGTCGGCCAGGCCAAGGCGATCGGCCTGGACGTCGAGGTCACCACTCCCGCCGAGGCGCTGCGGCTCTTTCCGCAGATGACGGGCGACAGCCTCTACGGGGCGCTGCACATCCCCGGCGACGGCTATCTCGACCCGAGCGGCGTCACCCATGCGCTGGCGCGGCGAGCCAGAGACCTGGGGGTCGCCGTGCACACCGGCGTGCGCGTGACCGGCATCGAGATCTCACCTCGCGGCGAAGTCACCCGGGTGGTCACCGATCATGGCGCGATCAACACCGAGATCGTGGTGAATGCCGCCGGCATGTGGGCGCCGCGCATCGGCGCGATGGTCGGCGTCAACCTGCCGATGACGCCTCTGGTGCACCAGCACCTCACCACCAAACCCATCCCCGGCCACGAGTTGCCGTGGGAGACGCCGGTCCTGCGCGACCCGGCCAACCTGGTCTACATGCGCGAGGAAGCGCACGGCTTCCTCGTCGGCGGATTCGAGACGACCCCGAAGACGTGCTTCGTTGACGGCGCGCCCTGGGAGTTCACCCAGCAGCTCTTCCCTCCCGACTGGGAGCTGTTCGGCGAGTTGATGGAGGGCGCCGTTCGACGGGTTCCCGTTCTGGCGCGGGCTGAGATTGTCACGCTGGTCAACGGGCCGGAGGCGATCACGCCCGACAGCCGACCGCTGCTGGGGCCGGTGCCCGGCGTGCGCGGTTTCTACGTGGCCGCCGGCCAGTCGCACACCGGCTTCGGGGGCGGAGGCGCAATCGGCCAGATCATGGCCGAGTGGATCGTGGAAGGGGAGCCGTCCCAGGACACCCACGAGTACAACGTGCGGCGCTTCGGGCCGATCTATGCCGACCCGCGCTACACCGCTGAACGGTCGCGTGAATCGTACAAGTATTACTACTTCCTGCGTTATCCCCA
>JACQXP010000251.1 GCA_016208645.1 Candidatus Methylomirabilota bacterium
GGCATTGACCGCGTGCATTTCGGCGTGATGTTCGTCCTCAACACCGTGATCGGCCTCATCACGCCCCCTGTGGGCGTCGTGCTCTATGCGACCGTTGAGGTGGCAAAGATCTCCTTCGAACGGGTCGTGCGGGCAACCGTTCCCTTGATCTGGCCGATGCTGGCGGCCTTGATCATGGTCACCTATGTTCCCTGGACGGTTCTCGTGATCCCCCGGCTCTTCGGGTTCCGATAGGGTCGCGCTGCGGCCGGGATTGACCCCCGGATCCCCCGGGAGGGTCCCGGCCGCGAAACCATGGCTTGCGAGGTCGGCGGAGACGGGATAAGTTACTATTCGGAGGAGGGAAAGCCCGGGCGGCCGGCGCCCCCGGGGGCGGACCGCCGGGGAAAGGAGGAGGGTCATGAAACGCATCGCTGTGTGGACGGGTGTGCTGGTCCTCGTGGGAGGCCTGTGGGCCGTGGCCCCGGCCTCGGCGGGGGAACCCACCTATGAACTCAAGTTCAACACGGTGGGGGTGCCGACCCAGCCCGAGTACAAGGCCATGGAGGTCTTCGCCAAGAACGTGGAGGCGTTGAGCGCCGGGAAGATCAAGGTCCGCCTGTTCCACTCGGGCCAGCTCGGCGACCAGAAGACCCAGGTGACCAAGGTCCAGCGCGGCACGCTGGAGATGTCCTTCGCCGATGGCACCTGGCTGTCGGATTTCCAGCCGGAGGTGGGCGTGTTCGCGGCGGCCTACCTGTTCCGGGACCTGGATCACATGTACCGGGTCTTGCTGGGTCCCATGGGACAGCAGTACTTCGAGAACCTGGCCAAGAAGACCAGCATCCGGCCGCTGGACGTGTGGTACCTCGGGACTCGCAACCTCAACCTGCGAACGAAGCCGGTCACCAGGCCGGAGGACATGAAGGACGTCAAGCTCCGGGTGCCGAATGCCCCCATGTGGATTGCCATGGGCAGGGCCCTGGGGGCCAACCCGACCCCCCTGGGCTTCGGGGAGCTGTACCTGGCCCTGAAGACGGGGACCGTGGACGGGCAGGACAACCCCTTGCCGACCAACGAGGCGGCCAAGTTCTACGAGGTCACGAAGTTCATCATCATGACCAACCACCAGATCGGCCAGCTCTGGCCCATCATCCATGAGCCGCTCTGGCAGGGGATGCCGGCCGAGTACAAGGCCTGGATGCGCACGGCCCTGATGACGGCGCGTAACTACATGAACTACCTCGTCCTGGAGGGGGAGGCCACCCTCCTGGAGAAGTTCGAGAAGCAGTACGGCCTCAAGATCATCTATCCTGATCTGGAGCCCTGGCAGAAGAATGCCCGCCCCGCCTACAAGGAGTTCGAGGCCAAGTGGGGCGCCGGGGTCTACGAGAAGATCCAGTCGAGCCCATGAGCTGATCGGGCGCGCGGAACCGGGGGGTGAGGCGCTCACCCCCCGGTTCTTTTCCGGAGGAATCCGCCGTGGCGAAAGCCCTGGATCGGCTCATCCGCCTCCTCGAAGAGACCGGCGGCGTCCTGGCCCTGGCGGTGATGTTCGTTGCCATCGTCGTCCAGGTCATCTTCCGGTATCTGTTCACGCCGCTCGTCTGGCCCTTCGAGCTCTCCATCTACATGTACATCTGCCTCGTCTACCTGGGGGCCGCCCTGGCGGCTCGCCACGACTCCCACGTGGCCTTTGATGTCCTGTTCAAGGCGCTGCCGGTGCGGACCCAGCAGGTGCTGTCAGCGGGTCTGCGGGTCTTCGGCGCCGCTGTCCTGGCCACCCTGATCGTGCCGGGCATCCAGTTCATGCGCCAGAGCCATACCATGCGATCTGCCTCGCTCTACATTCCCTGGAGCTTCCTGGTGCTGGTGTACCTCACGAGTGTCATCCTGATGATCAGCCACCTGGTGGCGGGGGCCGTGCGGGACTGGCGGCGCACCCGGACCGGGGAATCCTGACATGGCCGTCACCTTGTGGGCGGTCACCTTCCTCCTCTTCTTCCTGTTCCGCGGCTCCATCGCCCTGGGCATGGTGGTCTCCACCAGCGTCTACTGCCTCGTCAAGGGGATCACCCTGGTGGAAGTCGTGGAAACCATGGTGATCGGCTTCGACAACCAGTTCGTGCTCCTGGCGATTCCGCTGTTCGTCATGTCGGCCCGGATCATGAACATCGGCGGGATCACCACGCGGATCTTCAACTTCGCCGACAGCGCCGTGGGGTTCCTGCGGGGAGGGCTGGCCCACGTGAACGTCGTGGGCAGCATCATCTTCTCGGGCATGACGGGATCCGCCCTGGCGGACGCCTCCGGCCTGGGTCTCATGGAGATCAAGGCCATGGAGGATGGCGGTTACGAGCGGCCCTTCGCCTGTGCGGTGTCCGCGGCCACCGCCACCATCGGCCCCATCATCCCGCCGTCCATCCCCATGGTGATCTTCTCTCTGCTCTCGGGGGCCTCTCTGGGGAATCTGTTCCTGGGGGGGGTGATCCCCGGCCTCATCATGGGCGGCGCCATGATGATCTACATCGCCCTGGTCGCCGGCCGACGGAACTACCCGGTGGGAGAGTGGCAGGGATTTCGCGCCCTGCTCACCGCATTCGGGCAGTCGCTCCTGGCTCTCCTCACGCCGGTCATCCTCTTGGGGGGCATCTACTCCGGCGTCTTCACTCCCACGGAGGCCGGGGCCGCCGCGGCCCTCTACGCCATGGTCCTGGCCATGGTGGTCTACCGGGAGTTGGGGCTCCAGGGATTGTACCGGGAGATGGTCGCCACGGTGGAGAACGTGGGCTTCTTGAGTTTCATCATCGCCGGGGCGTTCGCCTTCAGCTACGTCGTCACCCTGGAGGGGATCTCGGCCAAGATCGCGAATGCGGTGGTCTCCCTCACAACCAATCCGTACGTCCTCCTCTTCCTCTTGAACATCCTGTTTCTGATTCTGGGCTGCTTCCTGGACACCATGGTCCTGATGCTGGTGGTGATCCCCATGATCCTCCCGGCCGTTCGCGCCCTGGGCATTGACCCGGTGCATTTCGGGGTGGTCATCGTCCTGAACATGATGATCGGACTGTGCACCCCGCCCTATGGCATGCTGCTCTTCACGGTGAGCGGCCTCACCAAGACCCCCCTGGGACCGGTCATCCGCGAGGTCATCCCCTTCCTGTGGGTGCTGATCGCCGTCCTGTTCCTCATCACCTACGTGCCGGGCCTGGTGCTCTTCCTGCCCCGGCTGGTAGGATTCCAGGGGTGATCATGTGAGCTGAGAGCCGAGCGCCGAGAGCCGAGACGGGACGGAGAAAAGGCAGAGCCGCCAGGGACGTCCCCCATGACGAGGGCCAAGTCGCGCTACATCTTGGATGGGATCGTGCCCATCCTGCAGACACCCTTCGAAGAGGATGGAACGCTGGATACGGCGTCGCTACGGCGACTGGTGGACCACGTCATCCAGGCGGGAGCAGTCGGCGTGATCTGCCCCGCCGTGGCCAGCGAGGTGCACAAGCTCTCCCCGGACGAGCGGCGCGCCATGCTGGAGATCGTCCTCGACCAGGCGCAGGAACGGGTCCCGGTCTTCGTGGGCGTGAGCGCGGGAAGCGCCGAGGAGAGCCTGGCGCTGTCCCGCCACGCAAGAGCCCGCGGAGTCTCCGGGATCCTGGCCCAGGCCCCTGAAGGGATCGCCGCCGGCCTGGTGGGCCGCGTCCTGGAACTGGAACGGGGCCTGGGCTGACGGGCCGACACGTTCTCCATACGGCCCCGGCCGGGACACCCGGCCCACGAGAGGCTTGACAGGGCCATCGCGTCTGGAATACGTTGACCCCGGCATCCCGCCACTGGAAACCAAATTGAGAGGGGAGGAGGTCCGTATGAACAAGCCACGGCAGAAGGTTCCGAGCACCCACAGGATGACCCGTCGGGAGGTTCTCAGGCTGGGGGCGACCGCCGCCGCCGGGGCGGCGATCGGTCCCTTCATCGCCACCCCGGGGCACGGCCAGACCTTCAACTGGCAGCGTTTCAAAGGCAAGGAACTCTTCCTGATCCTCTACAAGCACCCCTGGGTGGACGAGATGGTGAAGCACCTGCCGGAGTTCGAGTCCCTCACCGGGGTCAAGGTCAAGTACGAGATCCTGCCGGAGGTGCAGGGGCGCCAGAAGTTCACGGTGGAGATGACCGCCGGCACCGGCGGGATAGACGCCTGGCACGCCAGCATGCACGTGGAGAAGCGGCGGGCCTGGAAGTCGGGCTGGTTCCAGCCGTTGAACAAATTCTTGGAGGACAAGAGCCTGACGGCCCCGGATTATGACTGGGGGGACTTCACGACCGGGGCCCGGGCGGACGTGACGCAGCCCGACCGGACCATCAGCGGGCTCCCCACCTTCGTGGACCCCTTCGTGCTCTTCTACCGCAAGGACCTGTATCAGCAGAAGGGGTGGAAACCGCCGAAGACCATGGCGGAGCTGGAGGGGCAGGCCCAGAAGCTCCACAACCCGCCCGGCATGTACGGCTTCGTGTCGCGTGGATTGAAGAACGCCAATGCCACGCCCTGGGCCTGGGTGATCTACTCGATGGGCGGGGAGTACCTGACCAAGGACGGGAAGTCCGCCCTCAACGCCCCCCCGTGGGTCAAGGCCATGGACTGGTACGCCGGGATACTCCGGCGCTTCGCCCCCCCCGGCGTAGTCAACTTCAACTGGTACGAGTGCAGCGCCGCCTTCATGCAGGGGCAGGTGGGGATCTACTACGACGGGGTGAACTTCGCCAACCAGTTCGAGGACCCCAGCAAGTCCAAGATCGCGGGGAAGGTGGGCTACGCGGCCCTGCCCGCGGGCCCGGCCGCCCACGTCGCCCCGACCTTCACCAACGCCATGGCCATCACCTCCCACAGCCGGAACAAGGAGGCGGCCTTCCTGTTCATCCAGTGGGCCACCAACAAGCAGAATGCGGCGCGGGAGCTGCTGGCGGGCGTGGGCGTCGGCCGGGTCACGCCCTGGAACAACCCCGAGGTGAAGGCCAAGCCGAAGATGCCGGCCGACTGGTACGCCGCGTACCTGGAGAGCCTGAAGATCGGCCGCGCCGGCCTCCCGGAGATCATTGACGTCACGCAGTATCGCGACATCATCGGGGTCGCGATCCAGAAGGCCATCGAGGGGGCCAAGTCCGAGACGGTCATCGCCCAGGCCCACAAGGAATTCCAGGAACTCTTGGACAAGACCGAGAAATAGCCCACCTGCCACGCGGAAGAGCCTGGCCTTCCCGCCCATCGTCCTCGATGAGGCGGGAGGGCCGGGCTCTTTTCGCGGGAGGAGGCGAGGCGGCCCGACAGATGCCCAATCGCACTGATGCCGTTCGACTGTCCGCCCCCGAGCCGGCCCTGGGCGTCGGTGTCCGCCTGTCGCGGTTCGCCCACCGGAACGCGCGGTTTCTCTTCCCCGCCCCGGCGGCCATCACGGTGGCGCTCATCATCATCTACCCGGTCTTGTACACCGGCTGGATGAGCCTCCAGGAATGGTTCGCCTCCAGCCTGACCCTGCCCAAGTTCATCGCCCTCGCCAATTACCAGCAGATCCTGACGGGAGACCCCCGGTTCCGGGAGGCGTTCTTCCGGACGCTCTACTTCACCTTCCTGGCGGTGTCGGTGGAGACGGTCCTGGGCGTGGCCATGGCCCTGCTGTTCAACCGGGAGTTCTGGGGGCGCGGCCTGGTCCGGACGCTGTCCATCCTGCCCATGATGGCGACGCCGACCGCCATCGCCCTGGTCTTCGTCATGATGTACCACCCGACGCTGGGGGTGATGAACTACCTGGTGAGTCTGACCGGCCTGGCCCCGTTCAAGTGGACCTACAGCAGCCGGACGGCCCTCTACGCCCTGGCCCTGGTGGACGTGTGGGAGTGGACCCCCCTCATCATGCTCATCGCCCTGGCGGGTCTGGCGGCCCTGCCGAGGGAGCCCTACGAATCCGCCCTCATTGACGGGGCCACGGGCTTGCAGTCGTTCTGGTACATCACGCTGCCCCTCCTGCGACCGACCATCATCGTGGCCATCCTGTTCCGCGCCATTGACGCCCTGAAGACTTTCGACATCATCTTCGTCATGACGCAGGGAGGCCCCTCCAACGCCTCCGAGACCATCAACATCCTGCTGTTCAACCAGGCCTTCTCGTATTTCAACATGGGCTACGCCTCGTCCATGGCGGTGGCCCTGTTCGCCATCGTCATGGGGGCCTCCCTCATTTTGATGAAGGTGCGGAGGGTGGGATGGTGATGCCCCCACGCGGAGGAACCCGATCCAATTTTCGATTGTCGATTTTTGATTTCCGATTTTGAGCAATGGGAAATCCGCAATCCAAAATCGAAAATCCCGGGGGATGGGCCCCGGATAATGGATCGCCGGAGGGTCGGATGGTGACCGGAAAAACGCTGCGAAAATGGCTCCGGACGGCGGGGTTCTACGCCTTGGTGATCGCCGTCATGCTGCCCACGGTCTTCGTCTTCTACTGGATGATCACCCTCGCCCTGAAGCCGCAGGTGGAGGCGGCTGGGTACCCGCCGAGGTTCTTCCGCTTCTCCGTCACCTTCAGGGGTTAC
>JACQXP010000292.1 GCA_016208645.1 Candidatus Methylomirabilota bacterium
CCAGGTGCCCCTGGCCGAGCTCTACAAGTACATCATCACCCTGCGCTCCATTACCGGCGGTCGCGGCGAGTACACGATGGCGCTCTCCCACTACGAGGAAGTGCCCGCCCACGTCTCCGAGCTGATCATCAAGGACGCCGCCGGAACAATGGAGGAAGAAGAGGACTGAACCCGGCTTACCTCTCGGAGTGCGGCCCGTGCTTCCCAGCTCCCTAGGCGACACCTGGTCCGCCCTCAGCGACTGGTTCGACCGTCGCGGCTACTACACCTCGAACGAGCAGGCTGTCATCCGGCAGCTTGCTCGGGTCGTCTTCGAGCATCCCGAGAAGCCCGAGGCGTATGTGGAGCTCGCCGACTTCCATCAGGCCCGGGGCGACTACGAGCGGGCCGCACGCGTCCTGGCCCGACTGCCGGCCCATATCCGCCCCGTCTCGGTCTGCGCGGCGGCGTGCGAGCACGTCCTGCGAGAGGGCATGCGCCGCCTGGTCCAGGTCGTCATCCGGGGCCTACCCGGATTGCGCGTGGGACAGGCCGTGGCCCGAGTTGGTCCGGGTCAGGGACAGATGGTCAGCCTCCACGACCTCCTCGTCGAAGATCTGCTCGAGGTCCGCGAGGTGCTGTTCTCGCTGGGCCGCACCGAGACAGGTCCCGAGCTGGAGGTGCGGTACCTTCGCGGTTGTCTGCCCGACTGGCGTTTGGAGCGGTTTCTCGAGCGCGAGACGGCCCAGCACAGACCGGACCTCAAGAACTTCCGCGTCCGCATGGAGGGTGAGCGGATTGGCGTGCGGTGCGACTTCAAGGGCATGCCGATCCGTTTCCACGCTGTTCCCCAGGTTGCTTCCTCCCAGTCCGTCCAGGTCCGGTTCGATCCGTCGCCCAAGCTCTTCTGGGTCGTCCCCATTCCGGGACGCGAAGTGGAGCGAGCGTTCGAGTCGATGGCGGCGGCTTCGCCTCCGGGCTTTCTCAAGGAGGTGAGCGCCGACGGCATCGAGCTGGACTTCGCACCGCTCCTGGCTCCGCTCAGGGCAGTCCTCAACCTGCGTCACGTCGAGGTTGCGCCGGGAGAGGTGCGCTTCGTGGCCGAGGCGCTCGAACCAGCCGGCCGCGGAGAGCGTGAGCAGGTGGAGCTCCTCCAGGCCACGGGCGTGAGCCCACCCGATGCGGTCCGCGACCAGC
>JACQXP010000073.1 GCA_016208645.1 Candidatus Methylomirabilota bacterium
CCCGCGACGTCCTGGGAACGGAATGACCTGCCGGGCCGGATCTGGCTGGACCTCGCGTCGGCGGACAAGAAGCTGATCGTGCTCGGCATCCTGGCCGGATGGCTTCCCTGGCTTTTTTGGCTCCCGGCTGGCTACCTCTTCTACCTGTACGTTGATGCCCGTCGACGCTTCGATCGGGAAGCGTTCCCGATCCCCCGAGGGGCCAGGCCGGCGGCGCCGATCCTCCTGCTGGCCAAGTCGGCGGCGATGACGGCCGGCCGGTTGGTTGGAAGCGCCCGGTACCGGACCGTATGTCTATGACCTCTGAGCCCTCGACGGGCGGGTGGCCCTTCGTCTCCGTCCTCATCAGCACGAAGGACCGGCGGCCGGACCTGGCCAAGGCCCTGGCGTCGCTGGAGAGACAGGACTACCCCCGCAAGCGCTTTGAGGTGATCGTCGTCGAAGAGACCGGTGAGCCTCAGGCCCCGCCGGGGGTGCGCTACGTGGCCATCCCGAAGGAGGGCAGGGGCTTCGGATACACGCGGGCCGTCGCCCTGCGTCAGGCCCAAGGGCGGTTGGTGGCCTTCATTGACGACGACTGCGAGGCCGAGCCCTCCTGGCTCCGCGAACTGATTGCCCCCCTCCGGGAGGACCTCACGACCCTCGGGGTCGCGGGCGCCGTGCGCGTTCGGAATGCGAATCCCATCGGGATCTGCGAGAACATCCTGGGCTTCCCCGGCGGCGGGCTGGCCTACCTCTCCCAGGCGGACGGACGCCTGGTTGAAACCCGACACCTCTCGACCTGTAATTGTGCCTACCGGGCCGAGGCCCTGCACAAGGTCGGCGGGTTCCCCGAGGTCGCGCCCTGGAGCGGCGAGGATTACTTGGTCGGCCGCTGGGTGAGCCGCCTGGGGCGCTGCGTGTACACCCCTCGAGCCGTCGTCTTCCACAAGCCGAGGGGCTCCGTCTCTCGGGTGTTCCGCTGGTTCATCCGCCGCGGCCGGCAGGAGGTCTGGCTCCTCCGCCACTATCCGGACGTGGCCGAGCTGCGCGCCGGCGATCTGCTCGGCACCTCCCTGATCCTCCGGGCGGGCGCCGCCGTGGGGTTGGCCAGCCTCGCAGGCCTGCCCCCGGTCGGCACGCTGGGGCTGCTCCTGCTGGCCTACGCCGCGCTCCAGAACCTGCGCTATCGGTTCTGCTGGAGGCACTACCAGGCCGCCTGGCTGCCGGTCCTCCTGCCGCTCACCAAGCTGACGATGGGATTGGGGGGAGAGGTGGGCCGCTGGATCGAGGCGGCGCGCTGGGCACGGGACCTGGCTGGAGGGCGCGTCCGTCCTCGGGGGACCCTGTGAGCCGGGTGCTGCTCATTTCCAACCATGCCGAGATCGTCGGCGGGGGAGAGGAAAGCCTCCTGACGCTCATCAAGGGCCTGGATCGGTCGCGCTGGGCCCCGAGGGTGGTGGTCCCCGGCGAGGGTGCAGTGGCGGCCCGCTGCCGCGCGCTCGGGCTTCCCACCCACGTCATCCCGCTGCCGAGCCTCCGCTGGCCGGGACCTGCGATGCTCCACAGCCTGGCGGCCATGCGGCGCCTGGTAGAGGAGACCGGCGCCCCCCTGTTGCATGCGAACGGGTCCCGGGCGATGTTCTACGCCGGGCTGGCGGGACGCCGCGCCAGCCGCCCGGTGATCTGGCACGTGCGCATCTTGGAGCCGGATCCGAGACTCGATTGGCTACTGGCCCGGCTCGCCACGCGGACCATCGCCAATTCGGCGGCGGTCCGCGCACGACTCCGCCGATGGCCGCTGGCCTACGCGCGGTGTTCCGTCGTCCCCAACGGGCTCGATCTCGAATCCTTTCTCCCGTCCAGGGACCCGGAGCGCATCCGTCAATCGCTCGGTCTGGCCTCCACGGACCGGGTGGTGGGCAACGTCGGGCGCCTGGTTCCGTTCAAAGGGCACCGGTACCTGCTCGAGGCGTTCGCGATCCTCCGACTGACCTGTCGAGAGCTTCGCCTCCTCATCGTGGGGGATGGCCCGGAGCGCGAAGCGCTGGAGCGGCAGGCACGGGCCCTGAAGGTGGCCCAGGATGTGCATTTCCCCGGCCACCGGGAGGATGTGGCTGACCTGCTGTCGGTCATGGAGGTGTTCGTCCTGCCCTCGCTGGCCGAGCATTTCGGGCGGGTGCTACTGGAGGCCATGGCCATGGAACGGCCGGTGGTCGCCACGGCGGCCGGCGGCGTCCCGGAGGTTGTGGAAGAGAAGGTCACGGCGCTCCTGGTGCCGCCAGGGGATGCGGGGGCGCTGGCCGGCGCGATCCAGACGCTGCTCAACGATCCGGTGCGCGCCCGCGCCATGGGACAGGCGGGACGTCGCCGCGTCGAAGAGCAGTATACGCTCCGGCGGCACGCGGAGCAGATCGAGGCGGTGTACCGCGAGGTCCTCGGGGAGCGGCGGTGAATGCCGGGTCTTGCGCGGCAGGTCAGGGGACGGAATGGGATTCCCGGGACGTGATGGCTCACCCACGGTGGTGGGGGAGGCGCCCGGCCTCGCGGAGACCCGGATGAGCCGGGCCGCCGGAGGGCCGGAGCCAGGCGGCGCGACCCCCCTTCGAACCGGCATCGACGTCCGCGAGCTGGTGGCGGACCGCCAGACCGGAATCGGGCGCGTCCTCAAGATCCTCCTGGAAGGACTTGGTGGCTCTGAGACGGGAATCGTGCCCGTGCTGTACGGCGACCAGCGGACCCGGCTGCCCGACAGCCTGGAGAGGCTGCCCCTGCGCACCTTGCGCGAGCCCGTGACGCTCTGGTGGGATCAGGTCCGCCTGCCCCGGGCGTTGCGGGAGGACCGGATCGAGGTGTTCTGGTCGCCCTACTACAAGGTCCCCCTCCGGTCGCCGTGCCCCGTGGTGAACACCATCCACGACCTGATCCCGATGCGGTACGGGCCATGGCGGGATCGGGTCCTGTTCGGCCTGGCCTGCCGCATCCACGCCCGGCGCGCGGCGGCGACCCTCACCGATTCGGAGTTCTCCCGGACCTGCCTTACGCGGGATCTGGGGATCCCGCCGGATAAGATCCATCTCGTCCCGCTGGCCGTGGGGCCCCAGTTTCGCCCGGTGGACAGGCGGAATCAGCACGCGGTCCTCTCGCGATATTCCCTGGACCCGGACTACCTCCTCACCGTGACGAACTTCCAGCCCCACAAGAACCTCCCGCGCCTCCTGGAGGCCTACCGGCACCTGCCCTCCCCCCTCCGGGGGGGGCATCCCCTGGTCGTCGTGGGGGACGGCGCCGGGCGAGCCGACTTGGAGAGATCGCGCGACGCCCTGGGCCTCCGGGCCGAGGTCCGTTTCCTGGGGGGCATCCCCGACGAGGACCTCCCCGCCCTGTATGCCGGCGCAGCCGCCTTCGTGTTTCCCTCCCTGGAAGAGGGCTTCGGCCTGCCGGCGCTGGAAGCCATGGCATGCGGGGCCCCGGTCGTGTGTGGCGAGGCCGGCGCGCTGCCCGAGGTGGTGGGTGATGCGGCGCTCCTGGTGAATCCGCGCGATCCCGCGGCCATCACCGGGGGCCTCGCCCGCGTCCTGGCCGATACGACCCTGAGATCGAACCTCCAGGCCCGGGGCCCGACCCGGGCGGCCCGATTCACCCCGGAGGCTATGCTGGGCGCGGTGTGCGCGGCGCTGCAACGCGTCCGACCGCGGGGGGCATCCTGATGTGCGGGATCGCGGGCTACATCGGAACCGTCGCGCCGGCCGTCCTGCCCGCCATGCTGCGGAGCCTCACGCACCGGGGGCCGGACGACGCGGGGACCCATGTCGAGCCCGGGGTCGGCCTCGGCATGACCCGCCTGGCCATCATTGACCTCGCCGGCGGCCGGCAGCCCATGAGCAACGAAGACAGGTCCCTCTGGATCGTCTTCAACGGCGAGATCTACAATTACCGGGAACTGCGCCCTGATCTTCTGGCCAGGGGCCACCGGTTCCAGAGCCGGAGCGACACGGAGGTGATCCTGCACCTCTTCGAGGAGGAGGGGGAGCGGTGCGTGGAGCGCCTCCGGGGGATGTTCGCCTTCGCGATCTGGGATGCGCCTCGCCGCCGCCTCTTCCTGGCGCGGGACCGCATGGGAAAGAAGCCGCTCTACCTCTGGCACCGGGACGGCCTGTTCCTGTTCGCCTCCGAGATCAAGGCGCTGCTGTGCCATCCGGCCGTCTCGCGGGCGCTGGATCCGGAGGCGTTCCACCACTACCTGGCCTTCGGCTACACGCCGGCAGACCGATCCGCCTTCGCCGGGATCAGGAAGCTCCCACCCGCCCACACCGCCACCCTTGCCGAGGGGACCCTGGCCCTCCGACGGTACTGGGACCTGCCCCGGGGGGACTCCCTGACCGCCGGCCCCGTCCCGCTCCCGGAGCGAGCGGCCCGCATCCGCCAGGAGCTGCGCGAGGCCGTCCGGCTTCGCCTCGAGAGCGACGTGCCCCTGGGCGTTTTCCTGAGCGGCGGCATTGATTCCAGCGCGGTCGTGGCCAGCATGCGGGAGGTGACGGGCCAGCGCATTGCGACGTTCTCCATCGGGTTCGGGCAGGCGACGCCTTCCTTCGACGAGCTGCCCTTCGCCCGCATGGTGGCCCGGCGCTTCGAGACCGACCATTCCGAGGAGATCCTGGACCCCAAGGTGGCCGATCTCTTGCCCGCCATCGTCCAGCACTTCGACGAACCCTTCGCCGACTCTTCCGCCATCCCCACCTTCGTCGTGGCCCAGGCCACGGCCCGCCACGTGAAGGTCGTCCTCTCCGGGATCGGCGGAGACGAGACCTTCGGCGGCTACCCCCGCTACCTGGGCCTTCGCCTGTCGGAACGCTACGCCCGCCTGCCCCACTGGATGCGCAGCCTGTCGGGCGCCTGCCTGGTCCGCCTGGTCCGGGAGACCGACGCCAGCCTCAACTGGGGCGACTGGGTCCGCCGGTTCATCAGCGGCGCCGAGCGGCCAATGCCCGACCGGTACCTGGGGTGGACGCGCTTCTTCGGCGAGGCGGAGCTGGAGCGTCTGGCCACCCCCGCCCTGCGCCAGGGCTGGAAGACAGATGTGGAGGCGCTTCCGCGCGCGGCATTCGCCGCCCGCGGCCACGGTGACCCGGTGGACGGCGCCTTCCGGGTGGACCTCGGCACCTATCTGCCCGACGATCTCCTGGTGATGGCCGACCGGATGAGCATGGCCCACTCCCTGGAACTGCGGGCGCCGTTCTGCGACCACCGGGTCATCGAGGAGAGCCTGCGTATCCCGCCCAGCGTGAAGATTCCC
This sequence comes from Candidatus Methylomirabilota bacterium, assembly GCA_016208645.1. Classification (GTDB taxonomy): domain Bacteria; phylum Methylomirabilota; class Methylomirabilia; order Methylomirabilales; family 2-02-FULL-66-22; genus 2-02-FULL-66-22. Next base: position 5,276 of record JACQXP010000073.1, read on the forward strand.
GGCCTCCGCCTCAAGGGGCTCCTGAAGACGGCCTTCGCCGACGTGCTCCCGCCCCAGGTGCTCTCGCACCGCAAACAGGGGTTCATGATCCCCCTGGGCCGGTGGCTCCGCACCGATCTGCGGGACATGATGGAGGACCTCCTTTCTCCGGAGCGCGTCCGGAGCCGGGGCCTTTTCGTCCCGGACGCCGTGGAGGCCCTGAAGCGGGAGCACCTGGGCGGAAGCCGCAGCCACGGCGATCGCCTGTGGACCCTCATGATGGCCGAGTTGTGGCTGCGCCAGTACCTGGACACGGGTGGACCGTGGACCCTGCGATGAGACCCGCATGACCGATTCCCTGCGAGTCCTCATGATCTCCGATGTCTCCCCGCTGGCCATCGAGGGCGGAGGGGAACGGGTCCTCTGGGAGCAGGCGTCCCGGCTGGTCAAGCTCGGCCACCGGGTTCGCATTCTCAGCCGCTCCCCTCGGGATGGCCTCACGGACACGGTCGAGCGCCAGGGCGTTTCCATCCACCATTTCCCCGTGGACCGGCGTTCCCTCATGCGCTTCTTCGTCAGCTCGATTCGGGAGACCCGCCAGGCAGTCGCCCGGATTCTTGCCGAGGAGGACTGCGACGTCCTGCACCTGCAACAGCCGCTCTCGGGCTATGGGGCCCTGGACCCGGATCGGGCCAGGGACCTTCCGTCCCTGTATACGTTCCTCTCGCCGGCCCCCCTGGAATACATCTCCCGGCGCCGCATGACGGGCCTGCATCGCCCCGGCCTGATCGGCAGGGCGGGCCAGGTCACCCTGTGGGCGATCGAGCGGGCGTGCCTCAGGCGCGCAACGCGCATCCACGTCCTGAGCGACTTTTCGGCCGGCCAGCTCTGGAAGTTGTACGGCATCCCGTCGGATCGGATCGTGAAGATCCCGGGTGGCGCGGACCTGGAGCGGTTCCGGCCCGCTCCGGACCGCCGGGCGGTGCGCGCGAGCCTGGGCCTCCCGCACCGGTCGCCGGTGCTCTTGACCGTCCGGAATCTCGAAGCCCGCATGGGCCTGGACAGCCTGATCCGGGCCCTGGCGATATTGCGCCGGCACGTCGCCGACGTCCTCCTCCTGATCGGCGGCGCCGGCACCCTGCGGGGGCCCCTGGAATCGCTCGCCGCGTCGCTGGGCCTTCAGGAGCACGTGCGCTTCCTGGGCTACGTCCCGGAGCAGGACCTGCCACGATACTACCAGGCGGCGGATGCCTTCGTGCTGCCCACGCGGGAGCTCGAGGGGTTCGGTCTGATCACTGTCGAGGCGCTGGCCGCCGGCACGCCGGTCCTCGGGACGCCTGTGGGGGCCACGCCGGAGATCCTGCTCCCCCTGAAGCCCTCGCTGGTCTTCCGGGAGGCCACAGCCGAGGCCATGGCTGAGGGTCTCCGTGGCTTCCTGGACGCCACCGGTCGCGATCCGGAAGCCAGCGTGCGTCTTCGCCAGGCGTGCCGGCGCCATGCCGAGATGCACTACGGCTGGGACCAGTCGGTGGCGGAACTGGAAGACACCCTTCAACGCCTGGCGCAGCGCCAGGCGAACGTCCAGGAGCCGTCGGCGCCCTGCCCGGCGTGCGGCGGTCTTGCGCGGCAGCCCGACCTGGCCTACCTGGGTACCCGGTATCTCCGTTGCCCGGAGTGTCACACCGGCGTGGTCGCCACGCTGCCGAGCGCGGATTCCCTGCGAGACCACTACGAATGCGACTACCCGCGCCGCTTCCCTCCTGATCGCGTCGCTGATCCCCGGACCGAGCTGTTTTCCTCAATCCTGGATCGCTTGCAGAGATTCCAGCCGCCCGCGCGTCTCCTGGATCTCGGTTGCGGCGGCGGCCACCTGCTGGCGGCAGCCAGGCAGCGCGGCTGGCGGTCGCTGGGTACCGACCTCTCACACCAGGCCTGCGTCAATGCGCACCAGGCCGGCGCCCCCGCAGTACAGGCCGAAACGGCGGCGCTCCCCTTCCGGGATGGCAGCGTAGAGGCGGTATTGCTGATCAACGTTCTGGATCACGTCCTGGATCCTCTCGAGACCCTGCGCGAGGCCCTCCGGGTGCTGATCCCCGGGGGATACCTCGCGATCCGGATTCCCAACGCAGCCTTCCATAGGCCGTGGATCCGGTTCCTCACCTCTCTCGGTCCCGCGCTCCGGTGGTATGGCTGGGACGGGTATCCTATTCTTCACGTCTTCGCCTTCACGGGGAGCGGCCTGACGCGTCTGGTGCAGCGGGCCGGGTTTCATGTCCTGGAGGTGCGGAATTCCTCCTTCGCCACCGAGGTGACTGGCCCGCCGCAACTCGGTCTGCGGGCGGTCCTTCGATGGCTGCCCGGGCTCATTGGCGCCGGGGCTGCCAGCCTGGAGATCCTCTCCCGAGGGTGCTTGTTGGTGGGGCCGTCGATCGAGCTGTACGCGCGCAAGGGTTCCGTCGCAGAGCGTGAGGTCGCTTTGTGATCCGCGTGCTGCACATCATCACCCGCCTGGACGTGGGGGGATCCACGGAGAACACCGTGATCTCCGTGTCCCGCATGCCGCGACCGGAGTTCGCCTGCGGCCTGATCTCCGGCCAGACCGCGGACCCGCCGCCGGGACTCGCGGAGAGTCTGTCCCAGGCCGGCGTGCCCTGGATCCAGGTGCGCCACCTCCTGCGCGCCGTGAGCCCGGTTGCCGACGGCCGGGCGCTCTGGGCGCTGTGGCGGCTGCTCCGAAAGATGCAACCGGACATCCTCCACACCCACTCGTCCAAGGCGGGGTTCCTGGGGCGACTGGCGGCACGGGCGGCGGGCGTCCCGCACATCGTGCACACCCCCCACGGCCACATCTTCGAGGGATACTTCTCGCCGGCCCTGACCCGCGCCTTCATCGCGATGGAACGGGTGGCCGCCCGCTGGACCGACCGGATCATCACCCTCAGTGACGGAGAGGCCCGGGATCATCTGGAGCAGGGGATCGGCCGTCCCGGGCAGTTCGTCACGATCCCCAGTGGGGTGGACCTGGACGCCGTGACCTCCGCCCCGCCGGTCCGCCTGGTGGCGGGGGGCCCCGTGGTCGGCGCGGTGGCGCGGCTGGTCCCGGTGAAGGGCCTGCACTACCTGATCGAGGCGGCGCCGGAGATCCTCCGGCGAACCCCCGGGGCGCGGTTCCTCCTGGTCGGGGACGGCGAGATGCGACCCGATCTCGAGGCCCAGGCGCGGGCCCTCGGCCTGGCGGACCGGATCGCCTTCGCCGGCTTCCGGGAGGACATCCCCTCGGTCCTGGCCGGGACCGATCTCGTCGTGCTCCCGTCGCTCAACGAGGGCATGGGCCGGGTCCTGGTCATGGCCATGGTCCTGGGGAAACCCATCGTGGCGACCCGGGTCGGGGGGGTGGCGGAACTCCTCGGCGAGGGGGAGGCGGGGGTGCTGGTGCCGGCCCGCGACCCGGCGGCCCTGGCGGAGGCCATCAGCGCGCTGCTCCAGGATCCGCCCCGTGCGCGGGCGCTGGGAGAGGCGGGGCGGCGGCGCGCCTCGCGCTACAGTGCCGCAGCCATGCTGGATGCCTTGGCCCGGCTGTACCGGGAGGTCATGACGGATGGCCGATCCGGCTAGCCCCCTGACCGCGCCGCGTGGCCCGGGGCGGTGCCGCCGCACGCGCTGGTGGGTGGGGTTGACCCTGTCACTGGGCCTGTTCAGCCAGGGTCCAGTGACGGTTCAGGCGGCCGGTCCCTTGCGGCCGCTGGTGGCGGCCGTCCACGTGCACTCCACCTGGAGCAGCGGCGATTTGAGCCTGGAGGAACTGACCACCCGGGCGCGCGCCCTCGGCATCGAGGCCATCTTCCTGACGGAAAATCACCTGCAGCGATTCGAATACGGGCTGCCTCCGCTCCGCAACCTCCTGCGGTATCGCGTGGAGTACCCCTCCCTGCTCAGCCGGGGGCCCGAGCCGTTTCTGGAGGCGGTCCGCGCAGTGAACGCGCGCCAGCAAGAGGTGCTGCTGATCCCCGGGGCAGAGGTGATCCCCCACTACTACTGGACCGGCGATCTCTGGAGCGGCAGCCTGACCATGGTTAACGCGCAGAAGAACATCCTGGCCTTCGGCCTGTATCGCCCCGAAGATTACCGGGGCCTCCCGGCCGTCGGGAACCTCGGCGCGTCGCACTGGAGCCGGGAGAGCCTCGTGTTGCTCTGGCCCGCCGTCCTGGCGGTCCCGGGGGTGTGGCTGCTCCGGCTTCGCCGCCGGCGTCCGGTGCGCCTTCAGCACTTCCAGCTCAGCGTGGAGCGGCGATACACCGGCTACGGGATCCTCTGTCTGGGACTCGGGGTGGTGTTGCTGGCCAACAACTTTCCCTTTCGCCGCGCCCCCGTCTCCCCGTATGATTCCGGCGCGGGGCTGCGGCCGCACCAAGCGGTCATCGACTTCATCGCCGCGCGCGGAGGTCTCTCGGCCTGGTCGCTCCCCGAGGCGCGGGATCACCAGGTCGTGACGGTGGCCGGGAGGCGGGCGACAATCCAGACGGAGCCGTATCCATCCGACCTCCTGGCCACGGATCGCTTCACGGCCTTCGGCGGCGTGTACGAGGACACCACGACGTTCACCGACCCCGGTCAGGGATGGGACCGGCTTCTTGCCGACTCCCTGGATGGAAGGCGGGCCGCACCCGCCTGGGCCATCGGGGAGGCCGCCTATCACCGCGAGGGGCAGGCGGGCAAGCGGTTCGGCGACGTCCAGACGGTCCTGCTGGTGGAGCGCAAGGACCCGGCCGCCCTCCTGCAGGCCCTGCGGGCGGGTCGCCTCTACGCCGTGCAGCGCACCCCGGAAGTGAGCCTGATCCTCGATCAGTTCCAGGTGAGCCTCCCTCCACGGCCCCCGGCCGAGGCCGGCGAGCAGTTGGCCCTGGGGGCGGGAGATCGGCCCGAGGTGCGTGCCGTGGTCCGGGCGACGGACGGCCGGCGGATGGGGATCCAGGTGCTCCTGGACCGCGCGGGGGCCGTGGCCCACTCCCTGCGGGGAGAAACCCCGCTCACGCTCAGTTGGACCGAGGCGCCCTTGCCGGCGGGCACACGCCTGTTCTATCGTCTGGTCGTCCGCGGCCCGGCCGGGCACCAGATCCTGAGCAACCCGATCTTCGTCCAGACGGCGCGCGAGGGGGTCCGGTGAAGGTCGCCATCCACCAGCCGCAGTACCTGCCCTGGTTGGGCTACTTCGACAAGCTGGACTCGGCCGATGTGTTCATCCTGCTGGACACGGTGCAGTTCAAGAAGCACGAGTGGCAGAACCGGAACCGCATCCGCACCAAGGAGGGCTGGCAATGGGTGACGGTCCCCATCATTGACCGGTTCCCCGAACGGATTGACCGGGTGGAGATCAACGCCACGACCGACTGGCAGCGCAAGCACTGTCAAGGGCTCCGCCTCCACTACGGCCGCGCGCCCTTCTGGGATCCGCTTGGCCCGGCGCTCGTGAACCTGCTGGAAAGGCCCTGGGCACGGATCAGCCAGCTGAATGCCGCCGTCATCGAGCTGCTCTGCACGCATCTCGGCATCACCACCCGGATCATCCTGGCGTCAACGCTCCAGGCACAGGAGGACCCGACCGGCCGTCTGATCGATCTCTGCCGCGCGGTGGGGGGCACCGCGTACCTGGCCGGCCAGATGGGGCCGTCCTACATGGATGTCGGCCGGTTCACCCAGGCGGGCATCGCCATCCGGGTCCAGGCGTACCAGCATCCCGAGTACCCCCAGCGATATGCGCCTTTCGTTTCCCACCTGGCGGTGATAGATTTGGCGTTCAATTGCGGCCCGGAGAGCCTCGCCATCCTGAGATCCGGTCGTCGGTGGGAACCGGCCGAACGCCAAGCAGGCGCCTCACGCGGAGACGCAGAGACGCGGAGATGAAAGACCTCAATTCAACCTCAGGCACGATCGTGGATGCAGCCTTTCACATCCACCGCACGCTCGGGCCGGGTTTGCTTGAGTCCGTGTACGAGGTGGTTCTGGCTCATGCGCTAAGGATGGCATCCGCCGCATCGTGAACAGGCTGTAGGTCTGCTCTGCGCCTCTGCGTCTCTGCGTGAGGGAGGTGATCTATGCGCATCCTGGCCATCGGCGCTCACCCGGACGACATCGAGTTCGGCTGCGGCGGCACGCTCATCAAGTATGCACGGCAAGGCCATGAGGTCTTCCTGCTGGTCATGACCGACGGAAGCAGCGGCGGCAACGGCGCGATCCGGCGCCAGGAGCAGGCGGAGTCCGCGCGGATCCTCAAGACGACCAAGCTGTTCTGGGGGGAGTACCCGGATACCGCCATCCCATTGGACCGCGCCATCATCCAGCGCGTCGAGCACGTGATTCAGGAAATGCAGCCGGAGTTCATCTTCGTCCACTATCACGACGACACCCACCAGGACCACCGCCACCTGGCGACCTCCACGATCACCGCCACCCGCTATACGCGAAACGTCCTCTTCTACGAGGGTCCCACCACCCAGAACTTCTCCCCCAGCATCTTCGTGGACGTGAGCAGCGTTCTGGAGGACAAGATCGCCAGCCTCCAGGCCCACAACTCCCAGGTCAGCAAGACCAATATCGAGGGGCTGACCATCGTGGACATCGCCCGCTCCTCCGCCCACTTCCGCGGCATCCAGGGCCGAGTCCGCAACGCCGAGGGGTTCGTGGCCCTGCGACTGTTCATCAACATCACGCCATAGGCGCGATGGCAATCTGGCAATTGGGCAATTGGGCAAGAGCTGGGAAGGGGGCGAAAGCGGTCGACGGCTTCAACCGTAGAGGTTCTCCAGGGGGAGGGCAAGATCATGGCTGAAGGGCTGATGGGTCTCCGGATCTATCACACGGCAGAAACCTTGGCGGACGAAATCTGGGAGGAGGTCATCGCGTGGAGACCATTCGCCCGGGACACGGTGGGCCGTCAACTCGTTGAAGCGGCCGACTCCATCGGTGGGAACATCGCCGAAGGGTACGGACGATACTCCTACAAGGAGAATCGCCAGTTTCAATTCTACGCTCGCGGTTCATTGCATGAGACAAGGCATTGGCTCCGACGGGCTCGCGTCCGAAAGCTCATGACAGACGTCCGGTGCAAAGAACTGACGGCGAAGGTGGAGGAACTGGCGCCACAACTCAACGCGTACATTAGGACACTGGAGCGGCGTTCCCGCGAGCGAAAACCCAAGGAGTTGCAGTAATCCTGTTGAGCGTCACTCGCAACGGAGACTTTCCCAATTGCCAAGTCGCCAAGTTGCCAAGTTGCCACCTGTCCCGCACTCCCGACCCTGGATCACCCCCGCCGACGTGCGCGCCGTCGCCCGCGCGGTCCAGGGCGGTGCCCTGGCGCAGGGCACTGAGGTGGCCCGCTTCGAGGCCGAGGTCGGGGCCTTCCTGGGGCTCCCGCCCGGCGTGGCGGTCAGCTCCGGGACGGCCGCGCTGCACCTCGCCCTCCTGGGATTGGGGGTCGGACCAGGAGATGAGGTGATCCTGCCGAGTTACGTCTGCGTGGCTCCCCTCCACGCCATTGAATACGTCGGCGCCACGCCCCGCCTGGCGGATGCGGACCCGGCCACCTACAATCTGGATCCCGCCGACGTGCGGCGCCGGATCACCTGCCGGACCCGCGCCATCATCGTCCCCCACCAGTTCGGCCTGCCCGCCGACCTGGACGGCCTGCTCATGCTCGGCCCCCCCCTGATCGAGGATTGCGCGCAGGCGATCGGCGCCCGGTACCGCGGGCGGCCCGTCGGCTCGTTCGGAGCGGTGAGCATCGCGTCCTTCTATGCAACCAAGCTGTTGACCACGGGAGAGGGCGGCATGCTACTCAGCCGGGACCGACGGCTGCTGGCCCGCCTCCGAGACCGGCGAGACTATGATGAGCGTCGCCGGCACGCGGTGCGGTACAACTACAAGCTCACGGACTTCCAGGCGGCGCTGGGGCGAAGCCAGTTGCGCCGGCTGCCCGCCATGCTCTCCCGGCGGACAGCCATCGCCGGACGCTACCGCCGCCGGTGGGCGGATCTGCCCATCATGCTGCCGGCCCTCCCCGCCGGGCGAAGCCATGTGTATCATCGCTTCGTGATCGGCGTGCCGGGGGCGGCCGCGCCTGTGGCACGCCGGCTCTCCCGGCTGGGCGTCACGGCCAGGCTTCCGATCTTCCAGCCCATTCACATCACGTTGGGGTTGGAGGGGTTTCCAGGGACCGCCCATGCCTTTCGGCATGGCCTGTCCGTGCCGCTGTACCCGGCCTTGACCTCACGAGAGGAGGCCCTGGTGATCCGTGGCCTCCAGCGGGTCTTCGCATGAATCAAACGGCGCAAGAGACCAGTCTGGGGGCGTCAGCCAGCGTCAGCCGGAACGGCATCGCCTGGTGGTCCTGGTGGATGAGCCTGCTGGTCCTCGGTCTGGCGGGGTTCCTCCTGCTCCCTGGCCCCCGGACCACCTGGCACACGGTGTACGGCGCCCGCTGGGCGTACATCCTCGTGGTCTCAAGCCTCATCGCGTTTGGCCTCACGCCCATCCTGATCCGCCTTGCGTACTTCCTGGAGGTGGTGGATCTCCCGGTCGGGCGAAAGGTCCACACGGAGCCCACACCGCTCCTGGGAGGGGTGGCGATCTACACCGCCTTCGGGATCTCCATCCTGGCCAACTCGATCCTGGATGGGCAGGTCCTGGCCATCATGGTGGGGGGAACGCTGCTGGTGGTCGTCGGGATCCTGGATGATGTTCGGAGCGTGCCGGCCGGAGTCAAGCTCCTCGGGCAGCTCCTGGCGGCGGCCGCGGTCATGCAGACCGGCGTGGTCCTGACCCTGTTCCCCCAATCCGTGGCGGGCACCGTGGCAAATGGGGCCCTGACCCTGCTGTGGCTGCTCGGCATCACCAACGCCATGAACTTCTTCGACGGCATGGACGGCCTGGCCACCGGCCTCAGCATCATCACGGCGGGCCTCCTGGGGTTCTTCGCGTATCTGACCTTTCAGCCGTTCCTCGGGTGGTTCGCGGCCGCCATCGTGGGGAGCTGTCTGGGATTTTTGCCCTTCAACTTCCGTCCGAAGCGCCCCGCAGCCATTTTCCTGGGCGATTCCGGCAGCCCATTCTTGGGGTTCGTCCTGGCAGCCCTGGCAGTCAAGGGAGAGTGGGCTCCGGACAACATCATTGACATCGGCGTCCCGGTCCTCATCTTCTGGGTGTTCATCTTCGACATGACCCACATTACCCTGACACGGATCCTCACGGGAAAGGTGCGGAGCTTTCGCGAGTGGATCGCCTACGTGGGGCGCGATCACCTCCACCACCGGCTGGAGGCCCTGCTGGGCAGCAAGCGCCAGACGGTCCTCTTGATCTACCTGTTGTCGGTTTCCATGGGCCTGGCCGCCTTGGCCCTGCGAAACGCGCGGACCCTGGAGGCGGTGCTGCTGACCCTCCAAGCGGCCATCGTCGTCGTGATCGTCTCTATCCTGGAACGCGCCGGGAACCGCTAGAGGTGGGTCAGGCCCGAGGGAGGTCAGGATACGAGTCCCGGTACGCCTCCAGGAGCGTCTGCATCCAGCCGGCGGGATCGCGAAGCGCCCGCTCCCGGACGGCCGCCACGGCGTCTGGCCACTCCTGCTGGCCCTGCAAATACTCCTGGATCGTTTGCTGATGCGCCGTGAGATGTGCTTCCAGCTCGCCCCAGCGTGCCTGGATCTCGCGCCGCTTCTCGATGTACGCCGCGCGGTACTCTTCGAACATCCGCTGAAGGAGGACCCGTCCCTCGCTGGGATCCGGGCTGCAGAGTCTCCGCCAGAGGGAGAGAAAGATCGGCTCCACGAATCCAAAGCGGAACCCCCCGATGTCGTGAAACAGCTCGTAATTGTGGATCGAGGCGACCTCGCCGGACCGGGTCAGGACGTAATGGGGATCGCGCAGGATGGTCCCCAGGACGTCGCCCAGGGCGTCGTGGCGCGCCGCCCCCCGGATGGCCTTGGGCCAGAGGGGCTCCACGTCCGCTGGCAACAGGTCTTCCGCATCGAGATGCGTCCCATCCAGGGGAATCTCCAGCAGGATCTGGTCGCCCGATGCCAGTCGGTGGACATGGGTCGTGGACGTGCGGAGCTGGAAGAGCCGCGCGGCGCCCGCGTACAGCTCTGCCGCCGCGGGGGCGAAGTGGGATACCTCGACCTGGCAGGTGCGGCCGTCGCGGATGCGGAGCGTGGCGGCCGCCTCCGCGTGCACCTTGGAGAGGGCCACGAGATCCAGGACCTCGAACGCATGGGTGAACAGGCCCGCCGCGTCCAGGAGCGCCAGGATCGGCCCCCGCAGGCCGTTCGCCTCGATCTTCAGGGCGAAGAGTCGGGCGCGGACCGGCGCCGGGAGCCCGTTGAACGCCTCCAGCGCCCACTTGAAGTGAAAATCGGTGGGCTCCAGGGGCCGGATCCGCGTGTTCGCGGGGTCCAGCAGGCGATCGATGCCTGCTTCCCACGTGCCGGTCCACACCTCCTCGATGAATCGGGAGGGGTGCGGCACCCCGAGGGCCTGGAGGACCGCCTCGCGCCGTTGGCGCGTCCGGGCCTCCTTGGGCAGCGACAAGAACGCCTGGATCTGGCGGCGCAGCGTATCCAAGGCGGCCCTCCCTCCGCACCGAGGCATCAAGGATTCGGGGATGCCCAGACGATCGCGGGTGCGAACCGGGTCCTCCGCCCGGACCGCAGACGGCGTACGTCCAGGGCGGAGGAAATCAACCGCGAGGTGGCTGCGGCAATCCGCTGGATGCGCCGGAACACAAGAACAGGTTGACCCCGTTCAGCTGGCTCGGTTCGACACGCGCCAGGGCCCTGGCCGCGTGGGCAGCGTGAACCTCGGTCGGGATGTCCGATTCGTCCAGGTGCCGCAGCGCCTCCTCGAAATCCGCCACCTCCAGGCACACACCAAACAACCCCTCCCCCCGGTCTGCCAGGAAGCACCCGACCGGCGAGACAGAATCGCCGGGACTGAGGAGTGTGAGCCGGCTACTCCCGACCGAAACGTCCATCTTCCTGGCGCCGAAGCGGGTATCCTCTTGCATCGGTCCCACCTCGCCCTGAAAGTTCCGGGCGAAGGTCGCCGCCGCGGTCGTCAGGTCCTTGACCGCCAGATACACCGTGCCGATGCCGACCGCCCGGACCCCGTTGGACGGCGGGTCCGGGTGGGCCGGGGGCGTGAGCGGCTGGGCCAGCTCGACCAGCACGCCGTGGCTCGCCTTGGGATGCATGAACGCGATCATCCCGGCCAGGCCGGGTCGCGGCGACTGATCGATCAGGGGGAGGCCGGCCGCCCTTGCCCGCGCCAGGGCAGCGGAGACGTCCGGCGTCTCGAAGCAGAGGTGATGAAGGCCCTCGCCCCGTTTCTCCAGGAAACGGGCCACGCTCCCCGCAGGGTCCGCGGGCTCCAGCAGCTCGATCTCACCGTCCTCCATGGGGAGCAGCGCCGCCTGCACCCCCTGGTCGGCAACGGTCGCCCGCGTCCCCACGAGGAGCCCCAGGACGTCCCGGTACACCGAGAGCGCCTGCTCCAGGCTGCGAACGACGATGGCCACATGGTGGATCCGCCTGTACATGAGACCATTCCGTGCGGTTGAAGGTATGGGCGAGCCTCAAGCGACAGAAAGCTCTGCGCGGACCTTAGCAGGGACGAGGAGAACCTGTCAAGGTGGGCTCTGGAAGGCACCCAACGATCGGCCGCTCAGCCGCGACTGGCCCCCCACCACGGATCAGATCGTGAGAAAAGCTGCGCCTAGCATCGGCCAGAGCGGCGTGTTGGAGCGCCAATTGCTTGATCATCCGCGATTTGCTCCATATGCGATTTATTCAGAGATCCGCTTCGCAAGAAGTTCCGCGTAATTCTTCATGGAGTGTGCTGCGAATTGAGCAAGGCCGCCAAACTTCGCTGGGGCCCGCATGTGATCCAGGAGGCTCACACGCCAAGGGGGTTCACCTTCCCAGAGCGCGCCGGACGTATCAAAGTACCTAACCTCTCCCACATGCTCTCGAAAGAGGATTGGTGCATCAGACACTGCATCTGTGTGGTTGACGAACCGAAACAATCGGTTCGAAAACCGCTTCTCAAATGTCGTGCAAAATCCTCCCGTCCCTACAGGTGGCTGACCAAACGTGTATAACCCGGCGATCGCGAGATCATGCTCGACAAGCAACTTAGCCGCGGTTAGTACGGCCAGCGCGCCACCCAGACTGTGGCCAGTTACCCAGATGACCTGATCCTCGTCACAGAATTCCAAGATCCTTTGAGGAAGGTCCGGCCAGAACAACTCAGTGGCCTGCATGAAGCCTCGGTGGACAAATCCTAGAGGCGATCGCTTGAAAAGGATGTTGAGGTTGGGCCGCCAGTCTGCCCGTTCATCTGTGCCCCGGAAAGCGATCAAGACCATGTCAGCATTTCCCAGGACGATGCCGGAATGCTGATCACGGGTGAAGGCCTCGAACTTCTCGAAGCCCCATTCGGTCGCGGCTCGGTTCCCAACGGCCGCATCCTCGTATGCGAGCAGTGAGGCCCGTGCGCAGCCGAAAGCGTTGACGAGGTTGAATTCGTATTGTCTTGCCTTGAACGTGAAATCCCCCATTGCTCCATCAGCCTCGTTATCGCGCTACCGAATAGAGCTAACCGGTTGCCGATCCGGCGCGTTCGGGTTGATCGCTTGGTTCGGTGCCCAATGTTACCGGTACATGGATGCATACAATGCCACTGAGCCGCTGAGTGCCGCGGCAAACGCTAACGCCGGATCCCATCGGCGATGAAAAACACCCCAGATCCATAACATTCCCGCGGACGCGCCAACCGCGAAACTCAAATAAATGACTGCAACATAGAACGGGGCCGCAGCAAACGCACCCCAGCGGTTTGTCTGTTGGACATATACGTTCAGGGCCAACCATCCAATTGAGGGGAGCCAAGCAATCCACAGCAGGAATCGACGCAAACGCTCTTTCATGAAATTCTCTCGAACCGTGTCATGCAGGAACTAGAAAGCACCTGACGCCCAAACTCAGCCCTGGATAGTGTGGATAGGAGACGTGGATAGGGGACGTTGGTGCTGCGTGGATAGGGGACCCGGCCGTTTCTTCGGTGTCAAGGTAAATTCCTCCTCTCGATGCCGATTACTGAACGCATCTCGAACCTGCCGTGTGCTGTCATCCCCCGAGGCCGCTCCGTGATGATCTCTCGCGCCCCATCGTAGTGGTGCCATCCGGTCGCCTCGCTGCCCGAGGGACCCACCCGGCCTAGTCCGGGCTCTCGAGAGTGGGAGCGGCGCGCCAGTGTCCCGCCGCGGTCCCCGGTTGGGGCCGCCACGTTGTGGTGTCGCGCTGCCTACTCCCTGGGGAAGACGATGTTTTCCAGTCCGGCGCGCCGCCGCTCAGCGCGGTTGCCGCCGAAGCCCACCCGTCCGCAGCGGGTCGTATGGGGTCCCGCTCCGCCAGACCCCCCACACGACCCGGAGCACCTTCGCCGCCAGCTCGACGATCGCCTTGAACCCGGCATAGCGATCGCCCTGCCGCTTGGCCTTGAAGGCGGCGAGCCGGGCCCGCCCGGCCGTGGTCCGCGCCATCCCCATCGCCGCGTGGTACAGCGCCCAGCGCAGGAGCCCGCGGCCGCACTTCGAGATCCGCGCCTGCCCGGCGAACTGCCCGGACTGGACCCGGACGATGTCGAACCCCGCGAGCTTCCGGAGCTGGCTGAACTTCGTATACCACGCGATGTCGCCGATCTCGGCCAGGAGGATCGCGCCCACGGTGGGCCCGATGCCCGGGATCGTCCGGAGGAGCGTGTAGGCCGGGAGGCGCTCGGCGAGGGGCGTGAGCGCCTGCTCAATCGCCGCGATCCGGGCCTGGACCGCGGTGACCTGGGCGCCGAGATCGGCGCAGGCCGTGGCCAGGCCG
>JACQXP010000293.1 GCA_016208645.1 Candidatus Methylomirabilota bacterium
CTGACCTACGGGGCCGGCGGGGCACTGCGCAAGGTCACGGTGAAGAACGCGCGCGGGCAGCTCGTGCTGGTGCGGTTCCGGGACGTGCCCGCCAAGATGGCCGTCGAGGATGGCGTGTTCAGCGTCGAACCGGCCAGGGGTGGGGGCGAGCTGGGCCAGGCCCTGGCGCGCGGTCTCACCTCCGGGCGGACGCAGGGGCCGGCCGTGACCGCGACGGCCGGGGCCCGGGGCGTGGACGAGGAGATCCAGCACAGGCAGCTCGGCCGGATGCGCCTGGACTACCAGGCGCTGGCCGAGGTGGAGCGGTTCCGCGTCGGCGAGGCCGACGTCGAAACCTTCCTGCGGGCCGGCAAGCTGGGCCGGTACCGGGAGTAGTTTCCTCCGAGTGAACTGTCGAATTTGGTTCCGGCGACGCCGGGTTGGGGGGAGAGAGTCATGTGCACGCGTTGGGGACGCTGGGCCCTGCCGGTGGTATTGCTGGCGCTGGTCGGATGCGGCGGGATCGTCGGCCAGATCGGGCCGGTGGACCTGGGGCTGGTCAGCAGCGGCGTGGAGCTGTTCGCGGCCGCGGCCACCAAGATCGAACGGGACGACGAGGTGAACATCGGCCGGGGTGTGGCGGCCCGCCTGCTGGCGCAGTACGGGGCCTGGCACGAGCCGACCCTGCGCCAGTACGTGAACCTGGTGGGCCAGGCGCTGGTCCAGAGTGTAGGGCGGGGCGACCTGACCTACCATTTCACGATCCTGAATCACGACATGGTCAACGCCTTCTCGACGCCCGGGGGGTACATCTTCATCACCCGGGGGGCCCTGCGGCAGATGCGGGATGAGGCGGAGCTGGCCGGGGTCCTGGCCCACGAGATCGCCCACGTGAACCAGCGGCACGTCCTGACGGAGATCGAGAACCGCTACTTCCTGCGGAAGGCCGGGGAAGCGGCGACGCAGGCCATCGGGACGTACGGGGGCTCGGGCGGCGCGGTGACCATGGCGGCCCTCCAGGCGGGCGGCCCGGCCTTCAGCCAGATCGCCGACTTCGCCGCCGAGGTGATCTTCCGGGGCTACGGCCGGACCCAGGAGATCGAGGCGGACAAGGTGGGCGCGGAGTACGCGTCCCGGTCCGGCTATCACCCCGAGGGATTGGTGAGCTTCCTGGAGGCGTCGTTGGCCCGGAGCCAGCGGAACGAGGATGCGGTCTCCACCGGCCTGATGCGCACCCATCCGATCCACGCGGAGCGAATCGGGGAGCTGCGGACGCACATCCGGACGCTCACCGGCTACGAGGGACTGCCACGTCTGGGAGAGCGATACGTCCAGTGGACCCGGGGCCGGATCTGAGCCCGGCCCGAAGAAGTCAACCGCCATGGCGCCAATCCCGCCACGGGCGGGACAAAGATACAATGTTCGGAGCTCTCCACCGAAGTGCGCGAAACCCGACTGAAGGAGCATTCAGACGTTTCGGTCGTTCCCCCAAATGAGCCATTCGGCCTTGGGGTGCTTGGCGTCTTGGCGGTTAAAGATTGGGGTTGACATGCGGCTGCCGATCTCGGTCAAAGGGGTAGTGATCCGGCGGGGCCGCGTGCTCGTCCTGCGGAACGAGCGGGACGAGTGGGAGCTCCCCGGCGGCTGGCTGGACGATGGGGAGACACCTGAAGAAGCGCTGGTGAGAGAGATCCGGGAGGAGACCGGTCTCTCGGCCTCCGTGACCTCGCTGGTGGACGCCTGGGTCTACCGGGTCACCCCAAAGGAGAAGGTGCTGATCCTCCAGTATGCGTGCCGGTTGAGGCGCGCGCGCGCCGTGACCATCAGCCACGAGCACACCGAACACACCTGGCTGCGCCTGGAGGTCCTGAACGGCGAGCCATTGCCGGAAGGATACCTGCGGGGGATCCGGCGGGCGGTCTGGCTCCTGACGAAAGACAAAAGATAAAGGAACGGATCCTGTTACCGGTGAGGGAGATGCAGTCAGCGAGAAAGGCGTTCGGACGCCGAGGATACGTAGGATGCAACGTCCCGCAGCCGCATACTTGGCCACGGAATCCTGAGGGCGCATTCGGACATCCTGGCGGTTCCAATCTGGACGCGCAAGGAGGTTCTCGGGTATGATGCCGGTGAGGATGCGCCACGTTGCATGGGGCAAGGCCGTCCATGGGGAGGAGGTCACTGACCGTGAAGAAGATTCGGAAGACTCGACGATTCACTGTGGTACTGGAACGCGATGAGGATGGTCTCTACGTGGCGTCTATCCCGGCTCTGGCGGGATGCCACACGCAGGGCCGATCGCTGGACCAGGCCATGCGACGCATTCGGGAGGCGGCGGAACTGTGGCTGGAGGTCCATCGGGAACGGCGGGGCGGATCCCTGCCGACCTTCGACCTCGTCGGGGTCCAGCAGCTCGATCTCCCCGCATGACTCGTCTCGCCCCCATCTCCGCCCGTGAATTGCAGGCAATTCTCTCCCACCTGGGATTTCGGTTGGTCCGACAGAAGGGGAGCCATGCGTTCTGGCAGCACGAGGATGGTCGGGCAACGATTGTCCCCGTCCACAAAGGTGAGGACATCGGGAGAGGCCTCTTGCGTCAGATCCTCCATGATGTGGACATCGATCTCGATGAATTCGCCAGACTCCGACGGAGATAGGCGTATCTGGCTCATGCCTTCAAGTGTTTTGGCTGCACCGGATTCATGAATTCTAGCTCCTCGTCCCTGCTCCCCACCCCCGAGATCTCGCCCGCTG
Organism: Candidatus Methylomirabilota bacterium; assembly: GCA_016208645.1. Classification (GTDB taxonomy): domain Bacteria; phylum Methylomirabilota; class Methylomirabilia; order Methylomirabilales; family 2-02-FULL-66-22; genus 2-02-FULL-66-22. Next base: position 2,734 of record JACQXP010000293.1, read on the forward strand.
CCGGCTGCTGCCGCCTGGTCGCGCTCCGAGTCTGTTGAGTCTCTTGAGTTATTGAGTTCGTCAAGTTCGCAATTCGCAATTCAGCTCCGCCCGCTGCTCTTGAGAGGATCGGCGTTTGTCTTGGCAGAGGGTGCGTCTCGTGCGGGGGGCGTCAGTCCCGCCGCTTCCGGGTTCTGCGCAACTTGACATACTTGGCAACGTCCCGGATATGGCGGCGAACGTCCTGAACAGCGGGCGGGCCGTCGAGGTGAGCGTGTACTTCGTCCGGGCCTTCGTGCGGCTCCGGGAAATGATGATTGCGAATCAGGAGATGGCTGTGAAGCTCGAGGAACTGGACCGGAGGGTAACCGGCCATGACGCGGCGATCCGGTCGCTGGTGCGGGCCATCCGGCAGTTGATGGCCCCTCAGGAGAAGCCCCGGCGGTCCATTGGTTTCCGCTTCGAAGAGGCGGGGCCGCGCTACCGGCTCCGGCGGCTTGCAGGGCGAGGACGACCGCGTTGAGGCGACCCCCAGGAACCTGGTCCTGGGTCATTTTTCCCAGATCTCTCTGGGAGGCGCGGCTCAAGCCTTGCGAGGCGGCCCGGCAAGTGATATAGATCACCCTCAGCATGCGGATCTGCTGGAGCCTGGTTCGGCCACTCCGCATTCGGCAATCCGCATTCCGCATTGTCCGTTGGGAGGAGCCGGCTCGGGATCGGCGGGTGGATACAGTTTCCCCGCCCCGATCCCATCCCTCGTATTTAACGATTACCGTTGGGAGGGCAGAGACCAATCGGGATCGGCGGGTCGGTTCTGTACCCCAACCCCCCAGTCCCCACCATGGCCCCTGACCCCCATTTTCCATTGCGCGGTCATTTCTCGCGAGGGTGGGATGGCTCCGGGCTCGGCGGCCGTCGCGTTTTGACCAGTCCCCAGCCCCAGCTTTGAAGGAGGGAGCCTTGGACGGAGTCAACGCCGATTCTCAGATGAGGGTCGACGTTTGTCGTTCGGCGGGGATACTTTGGGGACGGATTCCAGCTTTGAACAAGTGGGATAGGTGTGCCCCCCTTA
>JACQXP010000294.1 GCA_016208645.1 Candidatus Methylomirabilota bacterium
AATCCGGAGCCCCTGGGAATCCAGCATCACGACCTCGCCCGCCGCTGGGGCGGTGGCAAGGGCCAGCTTGCCGTCAGCCCGGAGGGCGAGGTTGTGCGGCGCCACGCCGATCGGGACACGGGCCTGGACCTGGCGCGCCGTGCCGTCAAGGAAGAAGACCTCGTGGGAGTCCTCCGCCGAGACGATTACGAGATCGCTAGCTTGCCGTGCCAGAGCCGCGAGGCCTCCTGCCACTAAGCTCACACCCGTCAGCAAGGCGCCGATGAGCCAACGGGCTCGCCACCCACACCGGCCCCGTAGTGCGATCGGAGTTCGCGAGGCCCTGTCCCTGTCGCTGTCCCTGTCCGAGTCAGAATCGGTGATTGAAGTCCACACGTTTCACGATCCCCAACGCATCCATAACCACCCGGAGCACCATGTCGTTGGCCGTCCGTTCGGTCCCAAAGCGGAGGTCACGGTATTCCACGATGTGCTCCTCGCCGCGCTGAAGGTGGCGGGTCCAGGGAAAGCGGGCGAACCCGAGGAAGAGGCGTACTGAGTCCACCGCATCGCTCCGCTCTACGTAACGGTTCCGTGGGGCCTGACTGTAGAACTGAATATCTATGGGCACACCAGGCCAGGGGGCCACGGTGGCCTGGTACAGGCGGCCGGGCGTCTCGGCCACGGCCATCCAGCGGAAAGGGCTAAACAGTCGGGGCACCACCGTCATGCGGTCCGTCGCGATCACCCGCTGGCCCAGCTCCGTGGTGAACCGTGTCTTGGCCACGGCCTTGGCCCCGGCCGCCAGCGAGAGGTAAAGGATCGCCGCGGCCAGGCCGATCCGCACCGCGCGAGTCGCGAGATGGGGACGCCGCCACGCCACCACCAGCGGTACGGCGAACGCGGCGGTAAGGAGGGGGTCTACGATGAAGGCCAGGTCCAAGGCGAAGCGAGTCGAACTCAGAGGGTAGACGGCCATGGTACCAAAGGACGTGATGAGGTCCAGGCCGATGTGGATCAGGATTCCAAGGTAAACCAGGCCCACGAGGTCCCGGTACCGGTTGTAGCTGCCCCACCGGTAGATCGGCCAGGCGACCAGC
>JACQXP010000295.1 GCA_016208645.1 Candidatus Methylomirabilota bacterium
CCTTGTCGTCCTCGTTTTGCAGCGTGAGGTTGGGCCCGCCGCTCCGAGCCGCGCGCCCGACGGTGTGGCGCAGCGAGCGCGGCGGCGGCCAGCTCCGAAGCGGACATCCTGACTTGGCAAAAGCGGTCATTTTGAACTTGGCGTAACACGATACATAACACGATACGCTGGGTTGACCGTGCCGGATATCTGTGCGATACTTCCCTGCCCAAATCTCCAAATCACCACCCAGGTTGCCAGGAATGTGGAACGGACTGGATAAGCTCCTCGAGTTGCAGAGGCTGGATCAGGCCATCGCGCGGCTGGAGGCCGAGGGCCGGGCGATCCCCCAGGAGATCCAGGCGCTGGAAGCCCGCCTGACGCAAGCGGGGGCTGGCCTGGATCAGGCCAAGGCCAAGGCGGACCAGATCCAGAAGGAACGGCGGGCCAAGGAACGCGAGCTGGATGAAGCCACCATCAACAGCAAGAAGAAACAGGCCCGCCTCTTCGAGATCAAGACGAACGAGGAATACTCCGCCGTCCTCAAAGAGATCGAAAGCCTGAAGGAGAAATCCTCCAAGCTCGAGGAAGAGATCCTGAACCTTCTGGAAAAGGGCGATGTGGCGGCCAGGACGGTGACCGACGCGGAAAAGGGGTTCAAGGCGGCCGAGTCGCTCCACCAGAACGAACGAACAGAGAAGGAAGGACAACTCGCCAGGCTGCGGCAGGAATTGGCCAATCTTCAGGAGGCCCGCAAGGGCCAGGCCAGCCGGCTGGATACTGACCTCCTGCGACAATACACCCGCCTGAGGAAGTCCCGCGGCGTGGCCGTCGTCGCGGTGAAAGACGGCTCCTGCGGCGGATGCGGCATCTCCCTGACCCCGCAGACCTACACCGAGGTCCGCCGCAACGACCGCATGTTCACCTGCAGCTCCTGCAACCGCATCCTCTATTTCGCCGGGTAGCGGCGTGGATGCCGCAGACCTCCTCTCCCGGCTCCGCCGCCTGAGCCACGCCCTCCCGCGTGCCGGCATCTTGCAGTTGCCTCCCGGCCTCTCCGCGGAAGAAGCCATCCAGACCATCCGGGCCGCACTGAAGGCCCTGGAGCCGCGACCCACCGTCCGGGCGAAACGGGCCCAGGCGGGCGGTGTCGCGCGGATCCATGTTGACGGCGCCGCCCGCGGCAACCCGGGCCCCGCCGGCGTGGGTGTCCTGATCATCGGGCCGGACGGCCAGGTGGCGGAGCGAATCCACCGCTCCATCGGCGAGGCGACCAACAACGTGGCGGAATACCGCGCCCTGCTCCTGGCGCTGGAACGAGCCCAGGCCCTGGGATACACCGACCTCGAGGTCTTCTCGGACTCGGAACTGCTGGTGCGCCAGCTCCAGGGACGCTACCAGGTCAAGCATCCCGCGCTCCGAAAGCTGCATACGATGGTCAGGGAACGCGTCGGAGCCTTCAGCCGCTTCGACATCCAGCACGTCCCCCGCGAGCAGAATGCCGAGGCGGACGCCCTGGCGAACCTGGGCATCGATGAGTCGCGCAGGCCGGGCCGCCGTGCTGGGGAGCCGGATGGATCGGGGGGGGCCGGATGAGCAGACCCGCCTGGCGCCGGCCGGTTCGGATCGGGGAGGCGGTTCCCGGCGCGTTTCAGCGCCTGGGACTCGAGACCCGGTTCCGCCAGAGCGAGGTCTGGAGGGTCTGGCCCACGGTGGTGGGCCCCCAGATCGCGCGCCATGCCCAGCCGCACGCCGTCTGGCACGGCCGCCTGATCGTCCACGTCACGGATCCCGTGTGGTTGCACCACCTGAGCATGATGCGCCACCGGGTGATCCCCGCCCTCAACGAGAAGCTCCGCACCACGGTGGTGCGGGAGCTGATCCTCCGGGTCGGGGAGGTGCCGGACCTACCCACGGACCCCCCAGGCTCACCTCGCCAGACCGAGGGGCCCCCGCCAGACCCGGACCAGGTCGCCCGGGTCGAAGCCCTGCTGGAGCCGCTTGGGGATGTCCCTTTTCGGGACGCCCTGTACCGCCTGCTCCTCCGCGCCTCTCGACGCACCGGCCCCGATTCGTCCCGGTAAAAGCGCCACAGTCCGTTGCAGTTCAACCACAGAAAACGCCGTTTCAGGGAAGCGTTGAGATTAGTCATGGTCAGAAGACAAATCTTCGCTTGTGTTTTCGAGAGGTTAGGATGGCAACAGCGTGTCGGAAAATGGTATCTGCCTTGCAATTCCGAACCTCGATTCGGTTTGTGTGCGCCCCATGCAGTTCGTTCCCTGCGAGCACGAAGGGAGACAATCTTGAGCCACCAGCGAACCCTGGAACGGCCGGTCCGGTGTGACGGGATCGGGCTCCATACCGGGGAGAAGGTCACCATGACCCTCTACCCGGCCCCGGCCAACCGCGGCGTGGTGTTTCGCCGGACGGATCTCCCCTCTGCTCCAACGATCGAGGCCCGGCCGGAACACGTGGTGGATACGCAGTACGCCACGACCATCGCCAAGAACGGCGCCTCGGTGAAGACGATCGAGCACTTGATGTCCGCCCTGGCCGGCATGGGGGTGGACAACGTCCAGGTGGACCTCACCGGCCCCGAGGTGCCGATCCTGGATGGGAGTGCGGCCCCCTTCGTGGAACTGCTCCGGCAGGCGGGCTTGCGCCGGCAGTTTGCCCCCAAGACGTTCCTGAAGGTCCGGCAACCCATCACGGTGGAGGTGGGGACCCGGATGCTGCGGATCGTGCCCTCGCAGCGGCTCAAGGTGATCTACACGATGTGCTTCGATCACCCCGTGCTGGGTGAGCAGACGGTGGCCATGGAGATCGGCCGCGACCGCTACGCCTGCGAGGTGGCGCCCAGCCGCACCTACGGCTTCGTGCGGGACCTGGACATACTCTCTCGCCTGGGCCTGGCCAAGGGAGGATCCCTGGAGAATGCCGTGGTCATCGGCGAGGACGGTGTCCTGAACGGGCCGCTCCGCTTCCCGGACGAGCTGGTCCGGCACAAGATCCTGGACCTGCTGGGCGATCTGTACCTCTTGGGCAAGCCGCTGGTGGGCACGATCATCGCCCACGGCGCGGGCCATCAGCTTCATCTGCAGCTCGTGCATCGCATCCAGGAACACCTGGGGGTCGAGCCCGAGCCATTCAGCCTCTCGGCTGCCGCCGTGGAGCAGTGGGTCTCCCCACTCCTCCCACCTTCCCGCCCGCTGAAGGCCGCCGTCGTCTGACCCCCGCGCCCGGTCCGGGCGGCGTTTACCCTTGCCTTCGCCTTCGCCCATCCCCTATACTCTCGGCGGGTTGTGCCCCGGGCGGCGCAGCGCCCCTTCGTCGCAACGTGTGCCCGCCGTACGGGGACAGGCGGGGCGGTCCCGGTCGCCCCGTGCGCTCCCCGCCGGGCCAGCGTCCCGGCGGACACCCGCATCTTCACCCGAGCCAATGACGGAGTTTCCACAGAGCGACGCGGCAGCGCGCACCCGCCGGAACCGCATCATCCTGGTCTCGGTCCTGGCCCTGGTGGTGGCCCTGACCGCAGTGCAGGTCCTTATCCAGCAACTCCGCGTTCCCAGCCCGATCGCCTCCAACATCCTCATCTTCGCCCTGGTCAACGTCAACATCGTCCTCCTGCTCCTGCTGGTGCTCCTGGTCTTCCGCAGCCTGTTCAATGTGTACCTGGAGCGGCGCGAGAACGTCCTGGGTTCCAAGTTCCGGGTGAAGCTGGCGATCGCCTTCGTCAGCCTGGCGCTCCTGCCGGCGGCCCTCCTGTTCCTGGTGGCCAGCAACCTGATCACCACCAGCGTGGACAGCTGGTTCAACATCCAGGTGGAGGAGTCCCTGGACAAGGCCTTGGAGGTCGCCCAGACCTACTCGCGCGGCAGCCAGGAGCGCACGCTGAACCAGGCGCGCCAGGTCGCGGCGCGGCTGGGCGAGGCGCTCACGACCGGGGGTGGCCTGGAGGCGGCGCGCCGAGTGGGCAGCGAGAAGTTCCGGGAGTACGGGCTGGACGGGGCGCAGCTTTTCAGCCGGCAGCGGGTGGAGCTGGCGCAGTGGCGCGGGCCGAAGGTTCCGGAGGAGGCCATGCTGTCCCCCGCCTCGCGGCTGGTCCGGCAGGGACTGGACGGCGAGGCCTTCGCCACGGTCCAGTCCATCCCCCAGGGGGACCTGATCCGGGCGGTGGCGCCCGTCGTGCGGCCGGGGGCTCCCCCGGAGGTGCTGGGCGTGGTGGCCGTCACGGCCTACGTGCCGGAGGCCCTCCTCACCAAGGCGACGGAGATCGGCACCGGGGTCAAGGAGTACCAGCAGCTCCGCATGCTGAAGAATCCCATCAAGGGCATCTACCTGATGCTCTTCCTCATGGTCACGCTGGTGATCATCTTCGGCGCCATCTGGGTCGGCGTGTATCTGGCCCGGGGCATCACGGGGCCGATCCAGGAACTCGCCGAGGGCACGCGCAAGGTGGCGGCGGGCGACCTGAACTTCAGGGTGCAGATGAAGGCGGACGACGAGATCGGGATGCTGGTGGAGTCGTTCAACCAGATGACCGCCGACCTCTACCGGAGCAAGGCGGCGCTGACCCAGACGTACCAGGAGCTGCAGGCCTCGAACGTGGAGCTGGATCGTCGCCGGGGCTACATGGAGACGGTGCTGGAGTCGATCGCCGCGGGCGTCCTGTCCCTGGACGCCGAGGGCCGGCTGAACACGGTGAACCGGGCGGCCGCCCGCGTGCTGGGCCGGCGGGCCGAGGAGCTCCTGCATCGTCCCTACTCCGAGGTCTTCGCCGGCGAGGCGCTGGCGCCGCTCCGCCAGCGGGTGGCCCGCCTGGTGGATGACGGCCAGGAGACCACGGACGAGCAGGTCAGCCTGACGTTGAACGGGCGGCCGGCCACCCTGGTGGTCACCGTGAGCGGCCTGCGCAGCCCCGAGGGGCAGACGCAGGGACTGGTGGTGGTGCTGGACGACGTGTCGGAGCTGATCCGGGCCCAGCAGGCCATGGCCTGGCGCGAGGTCGCGAAGCGCATCGCCCACGAGATCATGAATCCCCTCACCCCCATCAAGCTCTCCACCCAGCGCCTGCGGAAGAAATTCGCCGAGGGGGCCCCCGACGTGGAGCGGGTGTTCGACGAGTGCACCCGGACCATCATCCAGGAGGTGGAGGGGCTGAAGAATCTGGTGGACGAGTTCTCGCGCTACGCGCGCCTGCCCAGCGCCCATCCCCGCCCCGGCGATCTCCACGCGGTGGTGCGGCAGGTGGCGCAGCTCTACGCGGGCGTCCGGGCCGGGATCCGGCTGCGGACCGAACTGGATCCCACGGTCCCCCCCGTCAACGTGGACACGGATCACATGAAGCGGGCCCTCATCAACCTGGTGGATAACGCCGTGGCCGCCATCCCCGAGGAGGGCGAGATCGTGATCCGCACGCAGTTCCTCGCGGGCGTGGGGCGGGTCGTGCTGGAGGTCGCCGACACGGGCCAGGGCTTCCCGCCGGAGGACCGGGACCGCCTCTTCCTCCCGTACTACTCGACGAAACGCCCGACGGGGGGACTGGGCCTGGCCATCGTCAACCGGATCGTCCTGGAGCACGGCGGGCAGATCCGGGTGGAGGAGAACCAGCCGAAGGGCACCCGGCTGGTCATCGAGCTGCCGGCGCTGGCGCCGGTCGCAGCCTGACGGACGAGATGGCAATTGGGCAACTCGGCAATCTGGCAACTCGGGACCCCGAATTGCCCAGTCGCCTAATTGCCGGATTGCCGTTGTGAGCACGCATGAGCCACGAAGAGATCCTGGTCGTTGACGACGAGAAGAACATCCGGGGCTCCCTGGAGGGGATCCTCAAGGACGAGGGGTACCGCGTCCGCGGGATCGCCACGGGAGAGGAGCTGCTGAAGCAGGTCGGGCAGGCGGTCCCCGACCTGGTGATCCTGGACGTCTGGCTTCCGGGGATGGACGGGCTCCAGACCCTGGAGGAGGTGAAACGGCTCCACCCCGAGCTCCCGGTCATCATGATCTCCGGCCACAGCACCGTGGAGGCGGCGGTCAAGGCGACCAAGCTGGGGGCCTACGATTTCATCGAGAAGCCGCTCAGCCTGGAGAAGACGGTCCTGGCCGTGCGCAACGCCCTGGACCGGCAGCGCCTGGAGCTGGAGAACCGGGCGCTCCGCCAGACGCTGGAACAGCGCTACGAGATCGTCGGGGAAAGTCCGACCATCCAGGCCCTGCGCGCCCAGATTCAGTCGGCGGCGCCCAGCCACGGTCGGGTCTTGATCCGGGGGGAAAGCGGCACCGGAAAGGAGCTGATCGCCCGGGCCATCCATCGGCAGAGCCTGCGCCGGGACAAGCCCTTCGTTGAGGTCAACTGCGCCGCCATTCCGGACGAGCTGATCGAGAGCGAGCTGTTCGGGCACGAGAAGGGCGCCTTCACCGGGGCGACCACCAAGCGGCGCGGGAAGTTCGAACTGGCGGACGGGGGCACCATCTTCCTGGACGAGGTCGGGGACATGAGCCTGAAGACCCAGGCCAAGGTCCTCCGCGTCTTGCAGGAGCAGACCTTCGAGCGGGTCGGGGGCACCGAGACACTCAGCGTGGACGTCCGGGTGATCGCCGCCTCCAACAAGGCCCTGGAAGAAGAGATCCAGAAAGGCACCTTCCGGGAGGACCTGTTCTACCGATTGAACGTCATCCCCTTCGAGGTTCCGCCCCTGCGGGAGCGGAGGGAGGACTTTCCCCTGCTGGCGGCTCATTTTCTCCGGCTCTTCTCCGAGGAATACGGGAAACGGGAGAAGAGTCTGAGCCCGGGGGCCATGGACCTGCTGTTGCAGCATCCGTGGCCGGGCAACGTGCGGGAACTCCGCAACGTGATGGAGCGCATGGTGATCATGGTGCCGGGGGACACCATCCAGGACTCCGACCTGGCGCCCTCGCTCCGCACCCGCCCGGCGGCGGCGGCCGAGGCGCCGGCCGATCAGGTGATGGAGTGGGATGGGAGCTTGCGCGAGGCGCGGGAGCGCTTCGAGCGGCAATATATCCTACGCCGCCTCGGAGAAGCCAACTGGAACATCACCCGCACGGCCGAGCGGCTGGGGATCGAGCGGAGCAACCTCCATCGCAAGATGAAGGCATACGAAATCGAATTGCCGAAACGATAGGAACGAGAGCCGAGAGCCGAGAGCCGGGAGCCACGAGGGGACCGGGATCAGACTGAGAGCCGCGAGACGCGAGCCGAGAGCGGACCGGAACGATAACAAGAGCTGAGAGCCGAGAGCCGAGATGACGACTCGGATTTTTGACGGCCGGGGGTGAGCGCGTGACCAACAATCGCGGGGTGATCTTCGATTTCGACGGTGTGCTGATTGACAGCGAGCCGCTTCATCTCCGGGCCTTCCAGGAAATTCTGCCGGCGTTCGGTCGGAGGCTGACGGAGCAGGAGTATTACGCGCAATACATCGTCTACTCGGACCGGGAGGTGCTGGAGCGGCTGCTGCCGGCGGGGGAGACGCTGGAGGCGGCCCTGGTGGCCAAGGAGCGCCGCTACCGGGAGCTGGTGGAGGCCGGCGTCCCCGTCTTCCGGGACGGCCTGGCGCTGCTTTCCCAAACCGATGGGTGGCGAGTGGGGCTCGCCACCGGATCCCTGCGGTCCGAGGTCGAGCGGATCCTCCGATCCCTCGGCATCCGCGAGCGCTTCGGCACGATCGTGACGCGGGAGGATTGCCGGAAGGGCAAGCCCGATCCGGAGCCCTTTCTCCTGGCGGCCCGCGCGCTGGGGCTCGCGCCTCACCGGTGTGTCGTGATCGAGGATACCCCCGGAGGCGTCCAGGCGGCCAAGGCCGCCGGCATGGCCTGTGTGGCCGTGACCCATTCCTGTCGGCGGGACAGCCTGGTCGGGGCGGATCTGGTGGTGGATGATCTCGCCGCCGTACCGCTGGCCGCGGTCCTGGGCGACGGAGGGCCTCGTGACCCAGACCGCGACGCTGGATGAGGCGATCCGCCATCGCCTGCGGGCCGTTCTGGCGCCCCTGCGGGTGGTATACGGAGCCATGGTCGGTTCGATCCTGGTCTACTGGATCGTGGTGCAGGTGATCCGGAAGGTGGGCCAGATTCCCCGGGGGCGTGATGTCTTCGCCGCTGTGGACTGGCTCCGCTATCCGCTGTACGCCCTCGGGGTCGTCGCCTGCGTGGTCGTCCTGGTCCTGCGTCGGCGCCTGTTCGACCCCGAGGGGGTGATCCGGCGGGCGCGGGGCCAGAACCTGCCCGAACTCCTCTCCACGCTCTCCTCGAATCAGGTGCTGGTCTTCGCCGTGGGCGAGGTTCCGGTCATCCTGGGCCTGGCGCTCTATTTCGTGGGGGGATACCTGCTGGACTTTTACATCCTGGCCGGACTGTCTGCGGTGGCCTTCGCCCTCGCCTTTCCGTCGGCGGTGGAGTGGGAGCAAGTCCTCATCCGGGTCCGCACCTTCCGGCCGGAGCTGTTCGCGCGCCCCGGCTCTTCTGGGTAGCGTCCTCGCATGGCCAGCGGAACAGACGCGCCCATGCCGGTGGGTCTCGAGGCCAGCCGGCAAAAACTCCGGGTGGCCCTGACGTCGGTGATCGCGGCCGTCGGCCTCACCGCCACCAAGGGCATCGTGGGCTGGCAGACGGGGAGCCTGGGCATCCTGTCCGAGGCAGCGCACTCCGGCCTGGACCTCGTGGCGGCACTCATCACATTCTTTGCCGTACGGGTGGCCGACCGACCGGCCGACCAGGACCATCATTACGGCCACGGGAAAATCGAAAACCTCTCCGCCCTCGTCGAGACCGGCCTCCTGCTCCTAACCTGCCTCTGGATCATCTACGAGGCGCTGGAGCGCCTGTTCTGGAAGCACGTGGAGATCGAGCCGAGCTGGATCGCCTTCGCCGTGATGCTCGGGTCCATCCTGGTGGACGTCTCCCGCTCCCAGGCCCTATCCAGGGTAGCGGTGGCCTCTGGCAGCCAGGCCCTGGAAGCGGATGCCCTCCACTTCCAGACCGATGTCTGGGGGTCTCTCACGGTTGTGGTCGGGCTGGCGGCGGTCTGGGCCGGACGACAGTGGGGCGTCGCCTGGCTCTCCCTGGCGGACGCGCTGGCGGCCATCCTGGTCGCGGCCATCGTCCTGGTGGTGGGCGGTCGGCTGGGGAAGCGCGCCGTGGATGCCCTGCTGGACCGTGCCCCCCTCGACCTCATGGAGCGGCTCCGCGCCGCGGTGAAAAGCGTCCCGGACATCCAAGGGCCGGTCACCCTGCGGGCGCGGAGGGTCGGCTCCCGCCTCTTCGTGGATGCGGCCGTCTCCATCGGCCGCGGCGCCTCCTTCGAAGGCGCGCACGCGCTCGTGGATCAGGTCGAGGAACGCATCCGTCACGTTGCGCCGGAAGCCAGTATCGTCATCCACGCGGAGCCGCTGCGGACCGCGAATGAAAGCCTGGGGGAAGCCATTCGGCATATCGTGTCCCGGCATGCCGCTGGTGCGCACGACGTCTTCATTCATGAGACCGATGGGAAACCGAGCGTGGACCTCCACCTGGAGGTGCCCGGGGAAGTGACCCTCACGGAAGCGCACGCCCTCACGGAGAAGATCGAGGCCGACCTCCGCCGGGAGATCCCGGGGTTGGGGCAGGTGTACATCCACGTGGATCCCCTGCGGGAAGCGGGGACGGCTGACGCCCGGGAGTCCGGCGACGTCGGCCGGGTGGCCGCACGCCTGCGGCGCCTGGCCCTCTCGATTCCCGGGATCTACGACTGTAGCCACATCTCGGTCCGGCAGGTCGAGGGGCGAACCTGGATCGCCTGCCACTGCGCCATGGACGGAGGCCTCTCGGTGGCGGAAGCGCATGAGTTGGGTCTGGAGCTGGGGCGACAGGCGCGGCGGCATATCCCGGGCGTCGAGCGGGTCAGCGTGCACGCGGAGCCTGCGATCCGGCAATCGTGATCCGCGACAATCCATGATAGATGATACGGGTCGCGAGCCGCCTGGCTTCTGCGTCCGCGAGGCGACGCTCCAGGACAACGCAGCTCTGCTCGCGCTGGATCGGGAGTGCGTCGTGGCGGCCGCCACGCCCGTGTCCTTCGACCGCTCGCCGGACTTCTTCGCGCGCTCCCGGCCGTATTCGAGCTGGCGGGCATACGTGGCCGAGGGAGACTCGGGCC
>JACQXP010000296.1 GCA_016208645.1 Candidatus Methylomirabilota bacterium
AGAGGGTGGCGCGCCTGCGGGCCATGCGGGTTGCCTGAAGCAATGAGCTGGAACGATCTCGCTGTCATTGTGGCCTTGGTCGGGATAGCCATCGTCCAATCCTTCTGGGGCCTCAGCTATGCTGCCCGGCGTGACCGGCAGGCCGGCTGTCGTCCCCACCGGTGGCGGCGGGTTCCCGGTAGGGGCCTCGTGTGTGAATCCTGTGGGGCCCTTCCAGGCCGCGTTCTTTCGGACTGACCGATGGCCTCGCGACGCCATACTGTCGCCGCCGGACTCTTGATCGGCCCGGTCGTCCTGGCTGTCGGATGGTTCTGGGGTGATCGGCTGGCGAACTGTCTCCGCGCGCTGTGGGCGATGTATGGCAGCCCAGGCGCCATCCGGGCCTCGGTTGCCGGATTCGGTGCCTGGGCGCCGCTGGTCTTCATCGGACTTCAGGCCCTCCAGGTGGTCCTCTCGCCGATTCCGGGTGAAGCCACCGGCGTGCTGGGCGGCTATCTGTTCGGAACCTGGCTCGGTCTCGTGTACTCCACGGCCGGGCTGACGCTGGGGTCGGCTCTGGCCTTCGGCCTTTCGCGATGGCTGGGGCTGCGCCTCGTCCGCCGGATGATCCCCGCCGCGGCCTATGAGAAGCTGTCCCTGATCGCTCGCCCCCAGGGCGTGGCCGTGATGTTCATCTTGTTCGCCGTCCCCGGGTTCCCCAAGGACTACCTCTCATACCTCCTCGGCCTGACGCCCATGTCCTGGAGTAGCTATCTCCAGGTGTCTACCCTCGGACGCATTCCTGGAACGTGGCTTCTCTCGGCACAGGGCGACGCCGCGAGTAGCAACCAGTATGGATTGCTACTCGTCCTCGTCGCCGTGGCGGCCGCACTCGCCCTGCTCTCTTGGATCTATCGCCGCAGGATCCTGCAATGCCTCGGGCGGCTGTCCGGGCCCGCTCTCTCCGATTCCCGCACTGCTGAAGACTGATCGTTTGCGCACGCCCCTTCGGCTCGGCGCTTGAGTCAGCTCGCAGTCCACTTCCACTGACATCGCGTCTCGCCGGACCCCACGAAAACCGCCCCTCCTTGCCAATCTGTCGAGCGCCGCGCTGCTGCCCGCGGTTGCAGGATCCTCGCTCGCACGATGAGGGGACCGCAGCATTGTCACAATGCAAAGTTACAAAGACTGCCGACACCGGTCGCCGATCCCCGCGCCTTGGCATCCCCCTTGCTTTCTTCTCTGGCATACGCCCTTTCGGGGGCTCATCGAGCAAGCTGCTTAAGGAGGCAGATCATGCGACGCGGTCGTGGATGGCGGGTGGGTGCAGTGATGGCGATGTTTCTCTTCCTCTTGTTCGGCGCCTTTGAGCTGGACGCCTGGGCCCGAGCGGGCGGCGGCCGGTCCTTCGGCGGCGGAAGCTCCCGGTCCTTCTCGACACCGTACCGGGGCTACAGCGGCCCGAGCCAGCGGAACGATTACCGTACGTACCAGGCCCCAAGACAGCCGGCCGCGCCGAGCACTCCTGCGGGCCAGCCGGGGGGTGGTGGCGGGGTCTTGCCGGCGGGATCGCCGGCGGCTTCCTGGGGTCGCTGCTCTTCAGCAGTCTGGGATACGGCGCGGGCTTCGGTGGGTTGGGTGGAGGGTTTGGAGGCGGATTCGGCCTCCTGGAGATCCTCCTGTTTGCAGGGATCGCGTTCGCGGTGGTGGCCTATCTTCGCCGCAGGAACCGCGAGAGCTTCGCTGGACCGCACGGTGGCCAGATCACCATGGGGTCGAGCGCTCACGGTGGGGGCTGTGGCTCCTCGCACGGGGACCACGCAGAGACGGCGGTGGAAGAGCTGCCTGGGCCACTGGACCTTCAGCGCGGCCTGGCCGAGGTTGCGGCAGTCATGCCGGGCTTTGACGCCGGGCGATTCCCCGAGGAGGCCATGGACATCTTCTTCCGGATTCAGGCTGCGTGGGCCAAGTGGGACCTCGAGCCGGTGCGCGACCTTCTGGCACCGGAAGTCCGCCAGGAGTTCCAGCGGGACCTCGAGATCTTGAAGGCCGAGGGGAAGATCAATCGGCTGGAGAACATCGCCGTGCGCCGAAGCGAAGTTCGGGAGGCTTGGGTCGAAGCCGGGAGGGCCTTTGTCACGATCCACTTCCTGGCCAATCTGCTGGACTACACGGTGGAGGAGCAGAGCGGCCAGCTTGTGGCCGGGAGCAGGGAAACCCCGGTGAAGTTCGAGGAGTACTGGACATTTGTCCGGCCCACAGGTGGATCGTCCTGGCAACTGACGGCCATCCAGCAGGCTGGATGAGAAGCGTGATTCCGTGATGGAGGCTGACGGGGAGGCCAACCGGCCTCCCCGCGGCTTTTCTGCCCCCCACCTTCTCCGCACATCCCCCCGAAGATCGGATTGACAAATCGTCCACACGCCCCCGTCCACTCCCAGGGAGTTTTGCCGAGTTGTCAAAGGGCGTCCTCGTGTACGGGGTGGGCGGAACGCTGGTGCGGCGCAACTTCTTGAAATTCCAGGCTTCTTGATTGATGCCCGGGGAAACGGGCTCCTGGCACTCGTGTTGCTCTATTCTTTCGGGGATAGGGCCCCGTGGCTGAACCCAGAGGAAGAGGGCTTGGGCATGAACCCGGAACGGATGCCGACGGTCCTTGTCGTGGACGACAACCGGGACCATAGCCAGGCGCTGGCCAAGATCTTTGAGCGGGCCGGATACCGCGTGGGCACCGCCGGCGATGGCCAGGAGGCTCTCACGATCCTGGCGGATCGCCCTTTCGACCTGGTGATCACCGATCTGCGGATGCCGCGCATGAACGGCCTGGACCTTCTCCGGAACATCCGGGCCATGAGCCCACACGTGCCCGTGTTAATTGTCACCGCTTTCGGAGAGTGGACCACATACGTTGAAGCCATGAACTGCGGCTGCGTGGACAGACCACGGTTCGGAGTCATCGTAGCGACCGCCCTGATGCTGGGCGTGTCCGGCCAGGCGATCGCGCAGGCGCCGGGCCACGGGTCTATGCCCGGCATGCAGATGGAGGAGAAGAAGGAGGCGGCAACCTCGGAGGCGCCCCACGGCGGCATGGAGATGCCCGACCCCATGGAGCGGCCGATCCCGGATGAGGGGGTTCCAAGAGCGACTGAGATCAAAGGCGGCCAGCTCCTTCCCTTCAAGCTGGTGGATGGCGTCAAGGTCTTTGAGCTGACCGCGAAGCCGGTGAAGTGGCTGATCCTGCCGAAGTTCAAGACCCTGCCGGACATCTGGGCGACCACCTGGTCCTACAACGGTCAAGTCCCCGGACCCATGATCCGGGTCACGCAGGGGGACCGCATTCGGGTGATCTTCAAAAACGAGCTGCCGGATCCCACCAGCATCCACTGGCACGGGGTGCGCGTACCGAACAGGATGGACGGGGTGGCGGAGCCGGCCATCACTCAGCAGCCGGTAAAGCCGGGTGAGACCTTCACCTACGAGTTCACGGTGAAGGATCCCGGCACCTTCTTCTACCACTCCCACGTCGAGACCGATCGGCAGATCCCGGCCGGGCTTTCCGGTCCCTTCATCGTGGACCCGAAGAGGCCCAAGGCCAAGGTGGATCTGGATTACACCGTGATGCTTCAGGAATGGCGGGTCAACCCCAAGACGGGCAAGACCTGGCCGGCCATGCCCGCCATGTCCGAGCCCAATTTCTTCACCCTCAACGGCAAGGCCTTCCCGGCCACGGAAACCCTGGAGGTGAAGAAGGGGCAGCGCGTGCGCATCCGGTTCATCGGGGCCGGACAGTTCGCCCACCCGATGCACCTGCACGGGTTCCCCTTCAAGATCGTGGCCACCGACGGGTTCCCGGTCCCCAAGGCGGCGCGCCTGACCAAGGACACGGTGAACGTGGCACCCGGCGAGCGCTACGACATCGAGTTCGTGGCGGAGGAGGAAGGGACCTGGATCATGCACTGCCACATCCTCCACCACGTGACCAACGACGATCTGGAGCCGGGCGGCTTGATCTTTGCCATCAAGGTAACGGCCTGATTGGAGAGGCATCCTCATCATCAGGGGAGAAAAAAGGGGACTGTCCTCAAAAAGGGGGAGCTGGGATGAGAGCGCAGCTCGCATGGCTTGCGATTCTGCCAACCCTCGTTCCGCTGACAAAGGCGGCTGATGCGGCGGATGGATTTGCCCTGCTGAACCGCATGCACGTCGGCCGGGTGAAGTCGGTGGACCCCGGCGGTGGCCGCTTGGTTGTCGAGGGGATGTTCCACGACCGGTCGTTTCGCGAAATTTCTATCAGTGTGGAACCCGAGATATCCATCATCAATCCGGATGTGATGAATCGGACGCGGCCGGTGGGGCGAGAGGCAATTCGGCCAGGGTATTACGTGGCTCTGGAGTGCGCGGATAGCGGGAAGCGCCACGCCGCGAGAAAGGTCACGATCACCAGCACCGAGCAGGAGGAAAAGCTCCAACGGGCGTTCCTCAGGGCAAGCCGCGGCGCTCCTCCCGGGTTGCGTGGCACGGGTGACGGTCCGCGCTGAAGGGAACATCGTGCTGCGGGGGGACCGGCTGCGAGGGATGACTGGGGTGGCAGGGAAGATCGGGAGGACTGGGTTCGGTCTGGGGGTAGCGTGGATTGCGGCTATGACGGGTGCCACGCTGCTGTGGGTGGCTGTGGCGGCCCTGGCCCCCAGGATGGAACAGGGCCAGGTTGTTTGTGTGGATGCGGCCGGGGGAACCCTCACGCTGGAGCCTGTACACCCAGTGGGGCCAAGGCTGAAGACCTTCGCCGTCCCGAGCAACGCTGCCGTACAGCGATTCGACCAAAGCCTGTCCCTCAAGGACGTTCGTCCCGGGCAGTGGGTCGAGTTAGGTGTGCGCACGACCGGTAGGGCTGGCCCCACGGTGACCAGCATCAGGATCGTCAGCGAGGCTCTGGGGTCCGTCTCGGCCCATGCGCCGGGGGCGGCCTCGCAAGAGAGAACGAGGTGTGAGACAGCGCCGAGCGCTGGATTGGCACAAGGGTGAACCGGAAATTCCGTTTCGCCCGAAGGCAGAAGGAGGACAAGGCAATGCGATGGGAGAAAAAGATACTCGTGGCTACGGCGATCTTGTTCCTTGTTTCCGAGCCGGCCATGGCGGCGCAGGATGTGGGGAAGGGCGAGGCAAAGGCGGCGGAACGGGCTGCGGCGGGCACCGTCACGGCCGTCACGCCCGCATCCCGAACCGTGGTCGTCGAGTCTACCCTGAGCGGCAAACCCTGGATTCTGGGGGTCGAGGTTCCTGAGGGCCTGGCCATTACCGTTGGCGGGAAGACCAAGAAGCTGGATGACCTCAAGGCGGGGGAGCGGGTCCGCCTCCGCTGGATCCGGGAGGAGAACCGGCTCGTGGCCGAATCCATCGCCGTCGTCGGGGCCAAGGCGCCGTGATTGCACGGAGGATCCTGGGGCCTCTCCTTCCGTTTCTCTTGGCCATGGCCCTTTTGAGCCGTGGGTCATCGTGGGCGGAGCAGCGCCAGGGAACACCTGCCCGCACGCTCTTCGAGCCGTTTGCAAGGAAGACCATTGCAGGAGAGGTCATGTCGGTGGACCTGGACAAACGCACGCTGGTGGTCCGGATCCTCGAGAACGGGGATCGAGAGAGGGATGTCGCCGTCGTGCTGGACGACCGGACCGTGCTGAAAAAGCTCCGGACGCCGATGTCCGGCGGTGACCTAGCCCCCGGGCATCTAGTCAATGTGACGTATAGCGAGCACGCCGGCAAGTTGGTGGCCCGGCGCATCGAGGTCACGGGGAAGGCCGTCCACCCACAAATGCCCTGAACCCCCTCACCCGATCCCTTATATTCTCCATAGAGGGGAAGAGGGTTCGTTGAGTAAGATAGTCCCCCGAGAAGACAGGATCCGGAGTTCGCTGGTTGAGGACCACCCTATCCCCATCCCGGCAGAGGATCTGGGAGAGACTGTCCCCTCCAGCGAGCGAACGGCACCAGGTTCGATAGGAAGTCGTCCCGCGGAGGACCAATATAAGGGTAACCCGCCGTTCCTTCTGGGTGTACGACACCATTGTGACGAGAGTTGACGGTACGACGCGAGCAGGGGACGCGGGTGCTCTCGCGGGCAGTCCCCCACACCGCCGAGGGGCTCGCCGAGTGGGGCCGCTGGCTCGATGAGCAGCGGGCGGCCGGGGTGGAGCTGTGGGCCGCCATCGAACGGCCGGACGGCCGGGTGGTGGACTTCCTCCTGGACCACGGGGTGGTGGTGTACCCGGTGAACCCCAAGGCCCTGGACCGGGCGCGGGACCGCTTCCGGATGAGCCAGGCCAAGAGCGACCCCTTCGATGCCCAGGTCCTGGCGGAGGTCCTCCGCACTGACCAGGCCCGCCTCCAGGCGCTGCAGCCGAGCTCGGCCGCCGCCCAGGAGCTCAAGCTCCTCACCCGGGATTACGCCCGCTGTGTGCGGGAGCAGACGCGGCTCGTCAACCGGCTCACGGCGACCCTCAAGGAGTACTACCCCCGGGCCCTGGAGGTGTGCGAGGACCTCACGACCCAGCGCGCCCGGGCCTTCCTCCGGGCCTATCCCACCCCGGAGGCGCTGGCGGCCCTCAGGCCCAAGCAGTGGCAGCGCTTCGCCCGGACCCAGCGCTGGAGCGCCGCCCAGGTGGCCACGCTCTGGACCACGCTCCAGGCGCCCCAACTCCCCGTGCCGGCCCACGTGGTGCGGGCGAAGGCGCGCCTGGTCCGGATCCTGGGGACCCAGCTGGAGGCCGCGGTCCACGCGGTGGCCGAGTACCGCGAGGCGGTGACGGGTTTTTTCGGGACGTTGCCGGCGGCTGAGTGGGCGACCACGCTGCCGGCCGGGCACGGGACCACGGTGCCGACCCTCTGTGCGGAGCTCGGGGACGCCCCGGGGCGCTGGGCCTCCTGGCAGCACCTCCAAGGCCACGCCGGTACGGTCCCGGTGACCGTGCGGAGCGGCAAGTACCGGAGCATCCAGTTCCGCTTCGCCTGCAACAAGCACCTGCGGACCGCCCTGCACCAGTTCGCCCTCTGCTCGCTCCAGTACAGCGAGTGGGCCCGGGTCTACTACGACCGCCAGCGGGCACGGGGGCACCGGCACCATGCCGCCTTGCGGGCGCTGGGGGCGAAGTGGCTGAAGATCATCTTCGTGATGTGGCGTCGGCATGTCCCTTACCGGGAGGAGCACCATCTGGCGACCATGGCTCGGCAGCAGCTGCGCCAAGCCGCGTGATCCAGAAAAAACCCCTTGACAGCCCCCATAGGAAGTCTCTCCCGGGCACCCCGCCTGTGGCGGGGTGGGTGGGTAAGGGGCAGGGAGAGGGGCATCAGTGGATTCCCCGATACTCCGGGTGCTCGCGGAGGACGGGCATCCGGTTCACGATCCAGCGGAAGGTGAGAACACCGAGGG
>JACQXP010000297.1 GCA_016208645.1 Candidatus Methylomirabilota bacterium
ACGTTGTGGTGGGTCTTGATCGTGACCGAGGGGCCCTTGACGGACACGCTCTCGATCACGTCAGGGTAGAGTGTGCCCTGGGCCAAGAAGTCAATCTTGCCGAGCCGCTTCGCCTCTTCCTCGAAGACGGCGATGAACTCGGCCCCGATGATTCTCCGCTTCTGCTCCGGATCGGTCACGCCGGCCAGCGCCTTCAGGAACCGGTCGGTGGCGTCCACCGCGATGAGGTTCAATCCCAGATGCTTCCCGAACGTCTCCACCACCTGGGCCGCCTCGTTCATCCGAAGCAGCCCATTGTCCACGAACACGCAGGTCAGCCGATCGCCGATGGCGCGATGGGCGAGGAGCGCCGCGACCGAGGAATCCACCCCGCCGCTCAAGGCGCAGATCACGCGGCCGTCCCCCACCTGCTCCTGAATCTTCTCCACGCTGCTCGCCACGAAGGAGCGCATGTCCCAGGTCGGCTCGCACTTGGCGATCTGGAACAGGAAGTTGGCCAGGATGTCCTTGCCCTGCGGCGTGTGGACGACCTCGGGGTGGAACTGAACCCCGAAGAAGGGGCGTTCCCGGTGGCGGAAGGCGGCATACGGGGAGTTGCCGGTATGCGCCAGGACCTGGAACGTGGCGGGCAACGCATCTACCTTGTCCCCGTGGCTCATCCACACCTTGAGGCTTCCGGGCAGGCCGGTGAACAGGTCCTCCGCCCGGTCCACCAGGAGATCCGCCGGGCCGAACTCGCGCCGGGCCGCCCGCGACACCTCCCCCCCGCAGAAATCCGCCAGGATGCACAGGCCGTAGCAGATCCCCAGGACCGGCACACCCAGGTCCAGGATCCCAGTGTCAGGCTTCGGGGCGTTGGACTGGTAGATGCTGGCCGGGCTGCCCGAGAGGATCAGGGCCTTGGGCCGGAAGGCCCGGATCTCGGCCACCGGCATGCTGAAGGGGTGGATCTCGGAATAGACTCGGTGCTCCCGCACCCGCCGCGCGATCAGTTGCGTGTACTGCCCGCCGAAATCGAGGATGAGGACCTTGTCCATTTTGCTAGCCTCGAGCCATGAGCCCCGAGCCACGAGGACATCCACATTGCGAGCCGCGAGTTCTCCAGGGGCGCGCGTGAGGCTAGACTGGGTGACCGACACGCTTCAGACCGCTGAGCATCTTGGCGATGTCTTCCACGCGTCGGTAGATCTCCCGATATTTCTCTGCTGAAATCATTCCACGCCGTTGACACACTGCAGCGATGCTCACAACCTCGAACGCCGAACCCTTCGCCACTGTGTAGAAGTGCTGCGAATCTTTTGCCGTTTCCCGGCCGGAGCCTTCTGCGATGTTCGAGGACACGGAAAGAGCTGCCCGCCTCACTTGGTTCGCGAGATTCGACCGCGCGCTCCCCGCAAGCCCCTCGGCCATGTCGTCCACCGCGTCGTAGAGTTCGATAGCCTTATGCCACACCCGAAGACGCTCGAACCTGAACATTCGCATTCCCCTCTGAGCTATTCATCCTCTGCGTGCTTCTCCGATCTTTCGTGGCTCGTGGCTCGCGACTCGCGGCTCCCCATTGGCGGCTCTTAGCGATCCAATTGATAGTTCGGTGCCTCCTTGGTGATGATGACGTCGTGGACGTGGCTCTCGCGCAGCCCGGCGTTGGTGATCCGGACGAAGGTGGCCTTGGTCCGCAGCTCCTCGATGTCCCGGCAGCCGCAGTAGCCCATCCCGGACCGGAGCCCGCCCACCAACTGGTACACCAGGGCCGACAGGGCCCCCTTGTAGGGCACCCGCCCCTCGATCCCTTCCGGGACCAGCTTGTCCGGGTCCGCCTCCACGTCCTGGAAGTATCGCTCACGCGCCCCCCGGGATTGCATGGCGCCGATGGAGCCCATCCCCCGGTAGACCTTGTAGGTCCGCCCCTGGAACAGGACCGTCTCCCCCGGGCTCTCCTCGGTGCCGGCGAAGAGACCCCCCAGCATCACCGAGTGCGCGCCGGCCGCGATCGCCTTGGTGATGTCCCCGGAATTCTTGATGCCGCCGTCCGAGATGACGGGCACGTCGTACCGGTCGGCCACCCGCGCGCAGCCCCGGACCGCGGTGATCTGGGGCACGCCGGCCCCCGCCACGACGCGGGTGGTGCAGATGGAGCCGGGCCCGATCCCGACCTTGATGGCATCCGCCCCCGCCTGGATCAGATCCTCCGCTGCCTCGGCCGTGGCGATGTTGCCCGCCACGACCTGCGCCTCGGAGTATCGCCGCTTGATCGTCCGGACCATGTCTATTACGCCGGCCGAGTGGCCGTGGGCCGTGTCCACCACCAGCACGTCCGCCCCCGCCTTGAGGAGCGACGGCACCCGCTCCAGCTCCTCCGGGCCGACCCCCACCGCGGCCCCGACCCGCAGCCGCCCCAGCACGTCCTTGCAGGCGTTCGGGTACTTGATCCGCTTCTCGATGTCCTTGATGGTGATCAGCCCCTTCAGCGCGAAGTCCTCGTCCACCACCGGCAGCTTCTCGATCCGGTGCCGGTGCAGGATCTCCTTGGCCTCTTCCAGGCTGGTCCCCACCGGCGCCGTGACCAGGTTCTCCTTGGTCATCACGTCCGCGATCCTGAGGTCCAGCTTGGTCTCGAAGCGCAGGTCTCGATTGGTCAGGATCCCCACCAGCTTCCCATTCTTGGTGACCGGCACCCCCGAGATCCGGTACTTCTCCATCACCTCCAGCGCCTCGTAGAGGCGCTGCTCGGGCGCCATGGTGATGGGGTCCACCACCATCCCGTATTCCGACTTCTTGACCTTGTCGATCTCCACCACCTGCTGCTCGGGCTCGAAGGCCCGGTGCATGATCCCGATCCCGCCCTCGCGGGCCAGGGCGATGGCCAGGCGCGCCTCGGTCACCGTGTCCATGGCGGCGCTGATGATCGGGATGTTGATCCGGATGTTCCGGGTCAGGCGCGTGGAGACGTCCGCGTCCTTGGGGAGGACGTCGGACCTCCCCGGACGGAGGGACACGTCATCGAAGGTCAGGGCCTCTTCCATGGAACCGTCACGCGTATCCATCAGCCACTCCCTTGTCCTCCCCCTCGAGGGGCATGCCTCTTTGCACACGCTCCAGGGCGGGTCAGATCTGTATCGCCGCCTTGGCCTCGGCGAGCGTCTCGCTCGCAACCTTCCTGGCGCGGGCCGTCCCATCCTCCAGGATTTCCAGGACCGTGCCCGGGTCGCGGGCCAGCTCCGCCCGGCGCTCCGAGATCGGCGCCAGCACCGGGAGGGCGTGCTTCAGGAGCACCTGCTTGCAGTCCAGGCAGCCGATGCCCGCCGTGGTGCAGCCCGGGACGATGTACGCATCTCGCTCGTCCTTGGGCGTGAAGACCCTGTGCAGGTCGTACACCGGGCACACCTCGGGGTCGCCGGGGTCGCTCCTGCGCTTGCGCGCCGGGTCGGTGACCATGGGCTTGATCTTGGTCGTGACCTCCTCGGGAGTGTCGGAGAGGAAGACAGCATTGTCGTAGCTCTTGCTCATCTTCCGCCCGTCGGTCCCCGGGATCTTGGGGAACTCGGTGAGGAGCGCCTCGGGCTCCACCAGGACCGGCCGGTAGAGGAAGTTGAATCGCCGGGCCACCTCCCGCGTCAGCTCGATGTGCGGGACCTGGTCCACGCCCACCGGGACGTAATGCGCCTTGTAGATGAGGATATCGGCCGCCTGCAGCAGGGGGTAGCCCAGGAACCCGTAGGTGCCCAGGTCCTTGTCGGTGATCTGCTCCCGCTGCTCCTTGTAGGTCGGGACCCTCTCCAGCCAGGCCAGGGGGATGAACATGGAGAACAAGAGGTGCAGCTCCGCGTGCTCCGGCAGGCGGGACTGGACGAAGAACGTGGCCTTGCGAGGGTCCAGGCCGGCGGCCAGCCAGTCCAGCACGACCTCGACGGTGTAGGTCTTGATCTGGGACGGGTCGGCGTAGTCCGTGGTCAGGGCGTGCCAGTCGGCGATGAAGAAGAAGCAGTCGTATTCTTCTTGAAGATTCCTCCAGTTGTCCAGGGCCCCGAACAGATGCCCCAGGTGCAGCCGCCCCGTCGGGCGCATCCCGCTCAACACCCGCTTCCGGCTCATTCTATCTCCGTTGAAAGGTAAGTTGTGCGCCCTCGGCGCCCGGCGCTGCGTTCGCGGCTCTCCGTTCTCGGCTCGCGGCTCTCGGTTCTCGGCTCCTTCTTCTCGGCTCTCGGCTCTCTGGTCAGTGTCCGGTCTCGGCTCTAGGC
>JACQXP010000252.1 GCA_016208645.1 Candidatus Methylomirabilota bacterium
GAGGGGGTACTGAGACCATCCCGGTTGTCCCGCGATGATGAAGACTACACCTTCCGGTACGTCCTCCGGCGGGACGAGTGCCTCCAGCAGCGACGGCCGGCCGCGAAGCTGTTCTGGGGCTGCCGTCTTTGCTCGTGCCGCATGGTCGAGACCGTCAATCGCAATCAGCGTCGGCCGACCCCGATCGGTCGCGAGGAGCTGTGCGAGCCGAAGGACGTGCTCACGGAGCCTTCCCGGATCGTCAAGCAAAAAGTCGTTCCGGACGGGAACGCCTGCCTCCCACAGTCGATGACTGTAAAAGCGCTGGCGCAGCCGCCCTAGGAGATCACCCCAGAGGGCAGCCGCGGTTGCTGTCTGACTATAGTCTTGTGGAAGGGTTGCCGCCCCAGGTGTCAAGGGTCGGAAGGCGTGGAACCGGAGATCCACTACCGGTTCAGCCCGATTGGCGAGCGCACTCACGATGCTGGTCTTCCCGCATCCCGCGGACCCTGTAAGGAATATAATGCCTCGCTGCAGGCTACAAACGGTCTGCGCGAGGTCGGCAACGAACCCGCTCCGGCTTGGAAAAAAGGGTTCCGGTGGAGGAAACTCGTGGTCGCCGATGATTTCCTCACCAGGAATCTGAAGAGCGCGACACGCTTCCTCGCGCGTCACCGCGATCTGGTTGCCGCGGAGGGAAGTCGCCCAGCGGCGAAGCTGTGTATCTAACTGGGCCCGCCCCCTCTGGGCGATGGGGACCGGTATCCCAAAGATGCCGGAAAGACGTTCCACGGTGTTGCGTGTAAGCTGCGGAAGGCTCGGCTGATCCGCGTCGATGTGCAAACTTCGGAGAAATCGGAGTTGTTCAGCATCCGACAGTGAGTCCAGTTCCTCGCGCCATTGCTGCCAACCGGGCTCCATATCGCTCGGCATTCTGATCTCATTGATATGCCCCGCACTCCCCACCAGGGTCGAAAGGGTCGTCCAAAACTCACTCAGAGGCGGAAGGATCGTGTCAACTCCCGCTCGTTGAACCCGCACTGCCTGTTGTCCGAGCTTACGATTTGTGTACAGATGGAGCTCAACGTCGCCTTGAGCGACAACGGTCTTCCACCCTTCGGCGAGTTGTCTCAGGAGAGACTTTCCATCGGTGGGTGCGTTCGCAAGGTAGGCAAATGTGAGGTTGGCCTCGGCCCGAGTATGCTTTACCTGGTACCATATCGTGCGGCCGTCTTCACATGCGACCATGACGTCGTCGATACCGGGGATGGCGGGGACTTGGATGGTGACACTCCGAATCCCGCTCGCTTTATCCAGCATTTCTACAATGAAATGTTCAGCGAGTGTGGCCTCATACCAGTAGGGGTCGTGAAGCCCCGGTTGGTTGGGTATGGCCGCGGAAAGCGAGGGGACAGCGTGGGCTGCTCTTGGACTACTCAACTCTTGACCTCATGAAAAAGTTAACGGACACCTGTTGGAAGCGGAAGGATTATACCCCGTACTCCCACGGCCTGCAATTTCAAGGAAAGGGGATGGATGGTGGGGGTTGCTGGGTGAGGTGATAGGAGGTGAGGGTGATAGGAATTTGCTTCTGGGGGAGGCGCGCTCGGTCCCCTCAGCCCCCCGCGGGCGGCCGCGCATCGTATGCCGGGGCCTCCCCGGCGAGGTCGCGCTGCCACTGACCAACTGACCTCGCGGTTACCGCAGGCCTGGCGCGCATGTCAAGCGGAAAGCCTGGGCAGGTCCCGCTCGTCGGACACCCACCCCCTGTGGACGCAGGCTGGCGCGGCGGGAGACGCGACGGAGGCGCAATCTTCGCGAAGGGAGTCTGCCCACCCGACCGTGGAAGAACGTAGAGCAGCCGGAATTACGCAGAAAGAGATGCGGGCGGGCTGTGCGCGTGCGTGGGCCACAGGCCCCTGTCTGCCGTCGGCACACCCAGGGAGGTGGGTGAGGATCTTCCCTGTCTGCCGCCTACCTGCGCGTTTCCGCACGCAGACAGGTGCCCGGCACAGGCAGGTCGATGACCGCGGGCTGCTCGATGAACGCCATGAGCCTTGACATGCGAGGCGTGTGGCCCCTATAGTGCTCTTGTGGCACCCTACCTCCAGCGCGGTCGCGATGTGACCGCGCTCGAAATCCGGTGGATCGCATCCGCCCAAGGGAAGTCCATTTACAGCTACGATAAGAAGCGCGACGTCCTGTATGTGTCCGTCGGTGACCCACAGGATGCGATTTCCCGCGAGGTGCAGCCGGGGATCTTCGTCCATCTGCACCCTCGGACTCGAAAGGTCGTCGGATACACGCTCCTGGATTTTCAGCGCCGCGCCTCCCGGACCGGGAAGAAGGCCGACGTGTCCGCCTTCACGATTCCCGTCCAGGCCTCGTTTCGCCTCCCGACTAAACTGCTCCGGCGCCGCACGGCGACTCTGTAGCCTCCCATCGCCCCACGACGGCCCAACCCCATTCCGGAGATCGCCCTCTCTGCAACCAATTGCATGGAGGCGCGGGTCCGGGTCGTCCCGAGATGCATCCCCGGGTACACAGGTGCACGTGAAGGCCGCACACCCTCTGAGCGTTCACCCCCATCACGCCCGACGCGCCGAGAGCAGCCGAACCAGGTTCTCGTGCGTCACGAGCGCCGGGTCGGCGCTCGGTTCGAGGAACGGACGGACGTCGGCCACAGCCTGCCCCCAGGCTACCGTGGCCAACCGCTTGCGGACGACCTCCCGCCACGTGTCTTCCGACAAGGGTCTCCTCTGCCAGCCCGTCTGCCGAAGGGCGTTGTTGAGCAGCGTCAGATTCGGTGACGGCCAGTCGGGATCGCTCAGATACCACAGGAGGTCGTAGAGGTCGCGGCCCTTGGTGTGGGGGCGCTGGAGGATAGCATGCAGCTTGCCCGCCAGGAGGGAGGCACGGTCGTGGTGCTGCAATTGCAGCACGACGTGCCGGCGCACGACGGTCGTCGCCAGGCCCGCCCCGGCCGGCGGATTGGTGTCCACCTCGAGCTTGACGGCGAGCACCTCATCTCGGCGCGGCGACAACTCCAACTCGTGCGGCAGGCCGACGAACCGCACGAACGCACTCTGCACGACCTTTCGATCGCTGACCTTGAGCTCGACCGCGTACCCCTCCGCGGCGAACTCCGTCCGGATGGCGAGGAGATACCGGCGCAGATCGTACCCCGTCTGGGGGCGCTCCAGGGCGAAGTCCAAGTGCTCCGAGAACCGCGGGACGGCATACAGAAACCGCAGCGCCGTGTCGCCGTGGAAGGCCAGCGGGATCATGGCTCCGGCACGCTGGAGGCACCCCAGGATGCGAGCTTGCAGGTATTCGCGGGCCGCGTTGCGCGCCTGGACAGGTGAGGGGGCGGCTCGCGCCAGGGCGCGCAAGGATTCTTTCATAGCGTCTGATACTCTTGCGCCTCAGCGCGGGCCAGGTCGGCAACCAGAGCCGCCGCACGTCGGAGCTTGGGATGGCCAAGGGATTCGGCCAGGCTCGCCAAGCCGCCCACGTTCAGGCGATCCAGGTTCTGGAGGCGCAGCTCCTGCACGTACTCGGGCGCGTCTCCCCCGGGATGCAGATGGATAAGGTCGAGCAGCGCCTTCTCCGGCGTCGCGACAAAGGCCTGTTGCCCGCCGCCGAGATCCGCGAGGGAGTATCCGGCGAACAGCGCCGTCGCGATATGGCGATACTGAAACGTGCCAGCCGTCGTCTGCCAGCGGGCGGGCCGCCTCGTCGTGACGCAGGTCGTCACCGGAACGCCCTCCGGAATCAGCCCATGAAATGCCAGCGCTGACTGGCAACTGACGTAGGAGCCACGTACGAGGCGGTTGGCAATTACGAATGGGTGGGGCTCCACCTTCCGAAAGGGGGGTGCCAGCGCGTACACGCCGCGGCGGAATTGCTGGATGCGCCCGGCCGCCACCCATCGCGACAGTTGCCGACGCACGTCTCGGATGTCTACCTCGCCGGCCAACAGCAAGCCGGTTTCAAAGACCGGCTCATCCGCCACCAGCTCTACCAGGCGCCTGAATTCCATGCATATAAGATACCAGTAATGGCAATATATTGCAACGGTTTGTCTCAGATCAAGGAATGGATGCCCTTCAGACGGCTGGGCCCCCACCTAGCAACTGGAGGTCCCAGGGGCATGGCCGAGCGTGGATGTCAGGGCGGTGCCCGGCTCGCGGCCACCCACGCTTCGCGTGGGTACTCGGCTCTCAAGTCTCCGTCCGCTGGATCCAGCCGATGCCGAAGCAGACGAGGGCGGCGCCGAAGAACTGCACGGGGGCCAGGTGCTCGCGGAAGACCAGCCAGCCGAGGAAGGCGGCCGTCACGACCTCCCAGGTGGCGATGACGCTCGCCTGGCTCGCCGGCAGGTCGCGGAGGCCAATGGTGTACAGGGCATACCCACCCAGGCTGGGGACCAGGGCCAGCCCCAGGATCCAGAGCCAGGCGATGGCGGGTTAGCGGAGCGCCGGGAGCAGTCGCGGTCCGCTCAGGACCGCCAGGAACAGGCTGCCCGCCGCGAAGGCGTAGAGGACCACGGTCCAGGGTGGATAACGGGCCAGGGCGCGCTTGCCGAAGATGCTGTAGGTCGCCATGCTGATCGCGGCCAGCAGCCCGAAGAGGATCTGATGGCGACAGCCAGCAGCTTCGTGCTCGTGATCCGCTCCCGCAGGAACAGGGCGGACATAAGCGCCACGAAGGCCGGGTAGGTGTAGAGCAGGGTGATCGCGACCGCCAGGGTCGTGAATTTGACCGCCGAGAAATAGGCCCAGAAGTTCAGCGTGACGCCGATGAAGCCGTACAGGGCAAAGAAGGGAAGATCGCGGGCTCGGATGCGGAGGAGGGTGGGCTGGAAGAGGGCCAGCAGGGCCGCCAGGGTCATTGCCCCGATGAGGGCCCGCCAGGTGACGACGGCCATCGGGTCCCCCTCGTAACGGTAGATGGCCCGACCCCAGGCCCCCAGGGAGCCCAGCAGCGTCGCCCCCGTCAGCACGGCCAGGACGGCACGGGTTTCCTTCATCCTGGCCTCCGGCGTGCTGCGGTGTGGACGTGCTGCCGTGCTGCCATTGACTGCCGCACCGCAGGACTGCAGCACCGCGGAACCAAGGTCCTAGCCACCCAGATAGGCCCGTTTCACGTTGGGGTCGGCGGCCAGCTCCGCCGCGGTGCCGCTCAACGCGATGATGCCCGTCTCCAGGACGTAGCCCCGCGTGGCCACGGAGAGCGCCATGCGGGCGTTCTGCTCCACCAGCAGGATGGTGGCACCCTGCCGGTGGAGTTCCCTGATGGTCTGGAAGGTCTGCTCGACCAGGGTCGGCATCAGGCCGAGGGATACCTCGTCCAGCAGGAGCAGTCGGGGTCGTCCCACCAGGGCGCGCGCGATGGCCAGCATCTGCTGTTCTCCGCCGGACAGCGTCTTGCCCCGCTGTCGTGCCCGCGCCCGGAGCTGCGGGAACAGGGTGTAGGCGCGTTCCAGTTCTGCGGCCACCTCGCCGGCGTCCTGCAGGAAATAGGTGCCGAGGCCAAGGTTCTCCTCGACGGTGAGATCGGGGAGGATCCGGCGCCCTTCCGGAACCAGGCTGATCCCGCGGCGCGCGCGGAGATACCCAGGTTCAGCGGTGATGTCCTCGCCCCGGAAGAGGATCGTACCGGCGCGGGGGCGCAGCAGGCCCATGACCGATCGAAGGGTGGTGCTCTTCCCGGCACCGTTGGCCCCGATGATGGTCACGAGGTCTCCGTCGCGGACGTCGAAGCTCACGCCGCGGACTGCGGCGAACTCGCCGTACGTGACTTCGCGATTTCGGACCTCAAGCATCGCGCTCGCTACTCATGTCAATTGGTCATTCGTCAAGAGGTCAATTGGTCAGCTCCGCTGCCTTTCGGTTATGCGGTCTTTCCAAATTGACTATTCGACCACTCGACCAGTCGACTGCCTTAGTCCTGCCTTTCGCAAATACAGTGACACTCATTTCTGCTCCCTCTCCCTCGATGGGAGAGGGTGCGGGTGAGGGTGAGGTGAGGGCCACCGCACCCAGAGGGTACCCGAAGGCCCCCCTCACCCCAGCCCTCTCCCGCGGCGGGGAGAGGGTATCGAATGAGGCCCGCGGGCAAATACGTCACCATAATTCTGGCCCGGAGCACTTAGACGCTGCCCTTTCCCAAATAGGCCTCGATTACGAGGGGGTTGCGCTGGATGGCGGCGGGA
>JACQXP010000253.1 GCA_016208645.1 Candidatus Methylomirabilota bacterium
GGCGGGTTCACCTATTCGGCCCTCTGGTCCATCCTGTTCCTGGCGCTGGGGGCGGGGGCGATCTTGCAGGTGGTGGTCGAGCTGCTGAAGCTGACGGTCCGCGACTCCCGCGAGAGCGCGGGAAGCCTGGCGAACTTCCTGGGCCTGATCCTGGGGCTGGGGATCATGTATCTCACGGGGCTCCTGGTCCAGCTCTGATAGCGCCGACTGCGGAGACGACATGTCTGGCAAGACGATCCTGTGGGTGAGTTGCGGCGCGGCCACGCTGGGGGCACTTGCCTTCGTGTTCGGCCAGAGGATCGTCTCGGGGAAGAGCGAGCCGCCGGCGCAGCGCATCCTCCTGCGGGCCGAGGCGGGAAAGTTCAACGGCAGCAACCCCACGCTGGAGGTCCGGCGCGGGGTCCCCGTGGAGATCACCGTCAGGAACGACGAGCCGGGCGGCATCCCGCACGACTTCGCCCTGGTCGGCCTCGACCTCAAGACGCCGAAGGCGCTCCAGCCGGGCGAGCCTGCCACCCTCCGATTCACTCCTTCCCGTCCCGGGGAGTTCGCATACACCTGTACCCTGCACCCCGGTCTCATGGACGGACGCCTGGTCGTCCGGCCGTAGCCCAGCAATCCCTCGGTGCTTCTCACTTCCGGCCAACGCCGGAGCCCTGACCTGCGAGGTCGCATGGACCGAGACGCTGCATCCGTTCCCGATTCCAAACCCTCCGGATCTTCCCCCGGTCCCCGATCGGGCGACGCGTGGACCGTCGCCGCCGCGACCGACGTGCTGCAGGGGCGCAGCCGCGAGGCCTGGTATCGCCGCCTCTGGCCCTTCCTCGGGCCCGCCTTCATCGCCTGCGTGGCCTACGTGGATCCGGGCAACTTCGCCACCAACATCCAGGGCGGGGCACAGTTCGGCTACATGCTCCTCTGGGTGGTGGTGGCCAGCAACCTGATGGCCATGCTGGTGCAGGCCCTGTCGGCGAAGCTGGGGATCGCCACCGGGATGAACCTAGCCGAAATGTGCCGGGAACAGTTCCCGCGCGGGATCGTCTGGACCATGTGGGTCCTGATGGAGCTTGTCGCCATGGCCACGGACCTGGCGGAGTTCCTGGGGGCGGCCTTGGGGTTCAACCTGCTGTTCGGGATGCCGCTCTTCGCCGCGGGGCTGCTCACCGGGGCCACGACGTTCGCAATCCTGGCCCTGGAGCGGCGGGGGTTCCGCCTCCTGGAGGCGGTGATCAGCGTGCTGGTGGGCGTGATCGCCATCTGCTACATCATCGAGACCATCCTCGACCGCCCCGACTGGGGAAAGATCGCGTACCACGCGGTGGTCCCTCAATTCGGGGGGACGGAAAGCGTCCTGCTGGCGACCGGCATCCTGGGCGCCACGGTCATGCCCCACGTCGTCTTCCTGCACTCCGCCCTCACGCAGGGGCGCATCGTGACGCGCGATCCCGGCGAGCTGCGCCGCCTGTTCCGGTTCGAGTGCGTGGACGTCACGCTGGCCATGGGGCTGGCCGGGCTGGTGAACGGGGCGATGCTGATCATGGCCGCGGCCACCTTCTTCGACAAGGGGCTCACCACGGTGGGGACGATCGAGGAGGCGCATCGAACGCTCACCCCGCTCCTCGGCCCGGCATCCGGCTGGGTGTTTGCCATCTCCCTCCTGGCATCCGGCCTGTCGTCGTCCACGGTGGGGACCATGTCCGGCCAGGTCATCATGCAGGGATTCCTCCACCGGCAGATCCCGATCTGGCTGCGGAGGCTGGTGACCATGCTCCCGGCGCTCGCGGTGATCGGGATCGGCCTGGAGCCGACCCGCACCCTGGTCATCAGCCAGGTGGTGCTGAGCTTCGGCCTTCCCTTCGCGCTGGTGCCGTTGGTGATCTTCACCGCGCGCCCCGACCTCATGGGGGTCCTGGTCAACCGGCGTGCGACCACGCTGATCGCCTGTCTGGTGACATTGCTCATCATTGTGTTGAACATCGTCCTCCTGTATGAGATTCTCCTGGGCGGAGGCGGAGTCCCGTGATCCGACAGATCCTGGTCCCGCTGGATGGTTCGGCCCTGGCGGAGTCGGTCCTGCCCGCGGCGGCTGCCGTCGCCGGGGGGTTCGGGGCCCGGGTGACCCTGCTCCACATCGTGGAAGAGCGCCCCCCCGACACGATCCACGGCCAGCCGCACCTCACGCACGCCGATCGAGCGCAGGCCTACCTCGAGGAGGTGGCGCGCCTGCCCCTCTTCCGGGATCGGGTCGTGGATGTGCACGTTCACCTTCCGCAGGCGGGGGACGTGGCAGAGTCCGTGGTGGATCACGCCCGGGAGCTGGGGGCGGACCTGGTGGTGCTCTCGACCCACGGCAAGAGCGGCCTGCGGGGCTTCCTGTTCGGCAGCATCGCCATGCGCGCCCTCCAGCGGGGAACGACCCCTGTCCTGCTGGTCAACCCGACGGCCGCGGGGGAGGCACCGCCCTTCGTGTGCCGAAAGATCCTGGTGCCCCTGGACGGCACGGCTGCCCACGAGCCGGCGCTGCCGATCGCCTCGACGCTGGGCCGGGCCTGGCGGGCCTTCCTGCACCTGGAGATCGTGGTTCCGACCGTGGGAACCCTCTCGGGTGACGAGGCAGTGACAGCAGTATTGATGCCCACGGCCAAGCGGGCCCTGCTGGATCTGGCGGAGCGCGGGGCGCAGGAGTACGTCCGGAAGCTGGCGGAGACGCTCACGGCCGAGGGGGTCCCAACGACCAGCCACGTCAGCCGCGGGGAACCGGCCACCTCGCTGGTAGATGCGGCGAACAGGGTGGAGGCGGACCTGGTCGTCATGGCCAGCCACGCCAAGGGCGCCCTGGATGCCTTCTGGTCCGGCAGCCTGACGCCCAAGGTGATCGAGAAGCTCGGGCGTCCGCTCCTCCTGGTCCGGGTGGCGGGGGAGGCGGTCCGGTGACGGCGCTCGGCCTGAGTCGAGGCCGCCAAGAAAGCGTGGAGAGAGCGTCAGGCGGGGCGGGGCTAGGCTTACCAACCCTGGCAGGGTACGCACGGAAGAGCCGGCCGACCCGCCCTGGTTGTGTTACCACTCTCCGAGCATCGATGGATATTGACACCTGAATCCAGAATCGATAAAATATCTGTAATACGAGTTCGGTTTCGATGGAGGCCCTATGGGAACACTAACGATCTCGCCGAAGTTCCAAGTCGTCATTCCAAAGCCGATCCGAGAGAAGCTCAGCCTGTCTCCAGGGCAAAAGATCTACGCGATCGTGTATGAGGATCGGATCGAGCTCATTCCCTTTCGCCCCATCAAGGAGATGCGTGGCTTCTTGAAAGGCATTGACACCACTGTCAAACGAGAGGCCGATCGGCCATGAACCTCGTCGACTCGAGCGCCTGGCTTGAATACTTCGCGAACGGCCCAAACGCGTCTGTTTTCTCCCCTGCGATCGAGCGAATCGATGAGCTTCTCGTTCCGTCGCTTACGCTCTACGAGGTCTTCAAACGGGTCCTGCAGCAGCGTGATGAAGGCCACGCCTTGCAAGCTGTGGCTGCAATGCAGCAAGGCACGGTTGTTGACCTCGATGCCCGCATTGCCTTGAGCGCCGCCCGGATTAGCTACGAGAACAAACTGCCAATGGCAGATAGCGTCATCCTGGCCACTGCCCGCGCGTATGGGGCGATGGTGTGGACGCAAGACGCCGACTTCAAGGGTCTGCCGGACGTGCAATATCGAAAGAGGAAGGCGTGAAGGGTGCGGGTGCGGGAAATGCGTGGCTCACAGCAGCGCGAGGACGCGGGACAGGATGGTGATCGCCTGGTGGTACTCGGCGAGATCGAGGTGTTCGTGGGGGGTGTGGTCCAGGCTGGAGTCGCCGGGGCCGTAGGCGACGATGGGGCAGTTCCAGGCGGGCCCGACCACGTTCATGTCGGACGTGCCGCTCTTGACCTTGAATGTCGGCTCCGCTCCCTGCTCGCGGATGGCCTGGAGGAAGGCCCGGACCAGCCGCGTGTTCTTCTCGGCGCGGTAGGGGGGGTCGGCACTCCAGAACCGGAGGTGCCCGGGTCCGGGGTTCATGCTCTCCACCTTCTGGCGAACGAATTCGGGGGAGAGAGTGGGTGGGATCCGGATCGAGATCCGGAGATGGATGGACTCCTCCAGCCCGTCGTTCTCGCTGCGGATCTCGCGGAGGGCGGGGTCCAGGCAATCAAACATTCTCTTGCCGGTGTTGCAGGTATCCGCCCACCGCTTGATCCGATTCCACAGCTCGACGCCGCTCTCCAGGATGCGGCCGGCCTGCGCGGCAGAATGGGCCGTGTCAGCCCGGGCCTCGTAGGCCAGGACGATGCGCCCCTTGTATCCCACGGTGATGGCGCGGGACCCGCTGGGCTCGCCGATCACGCAGAAGCTGGGCGTGAACCTTGCGATCGCGTGTCTCGCCCCTCTTGAACTGGCCGCCTCCTCTTCCGTGGCGCCCACCACCACGATCCGCTTGCCTGGGAACGCGCCGACCCGCGCCGCGGCCGCGATGAAGGTGGCCAGCGGCCCCTTGGCATCCACGCTGCCTCGCCCGTAGAGCTTCCCCTCCTCGATCCGCACCGGCACAACGCCCGGAACGGTGTCCATGTGGCCGAGCAGAACGATCTCCGTGGGGCCGTCGCCCAGGATGCCGACGGCATTGCCCGCCTCGTCCACCCGCGCCTCAAAACCGAGGGACCGCATGGTCTCGACCAGGAAGGCGGCAAGCGCGGCCTCCTCGCCGGAGAGGGAGGGGATCTCGACCATCCTGCGCAGGAGCAGAACAGGATCCATGGATCAGGCGGATGCCGAATGCGGAACACCCATAGGGTACCCGATTGCGGAATGCGGAATGACGAATACGGGGCGCCGAAGGATCGGGTTCATTCTGCGGTTCCTCCGGGAGCGGAGGCCAGCACCTTGGCCAGAGCGGAGACCACAGCATCTATCTCGTCGCGGGTGATGACCAGCGGCGGGAGGAAGCGCAGGACCGTGCTTCCGGCCAGGAGGACCAGGACCCCTTCCTGCAGCATGGCCTGGGCGATGGGCCCGGCCTTCTCCTTCAGCTCGACGCCGATCATCAGGCCCAGGCCGCGGACCTCGCGAATGCGGGGGCTCCTGATGCCTCGCAGGCGCTCCATGAAGTGCCCGCCGTTGACGGCGGCCTGGTTGGGCAGATCCCGCTCCAGCAGGAAGTCCATGGCGGCGACGGCGGCGGCGCAGGCCAGCGGGTTCCCGCCGAAGGTGGAGGTGTGAGACTGTTTTTCGAGTTCGCCCACGCGCCGGTCAATGCCGATGGCGCCCATGGGGATCCCGCCGGCAATCCCCTTGGCCATGGTGAGAATATCCGGCAGGACGCCGAAATGCTCGCAGGCGAACATGCGGCCGGTCCGGCCGAAGCCGGTCTGGATCTCGTCAATGATGAAGAGGGCGCCCCGATCATCGCAGGCCTTGCGCACGGCCCGGAAGAATCCCGCTGCAGCGGGACGGACCCCGCCCTCGCCCTGGACCGGCTCCAGGATCACGGCGGCCGTCTGGTCATCAATGGCCTTCTCGAATTCGGCCGCGTTGTTGTAGGGCACATGGATGAAATCCGGGACCAGCGGCGTGAAGGGGTCGCGGTACTTCTTGTCCCAGGTGGCGCTGAGGGAGCCGAGGGTCTTGCCGTGATAGCCGCGCATGGCGGCCACCACGCGCGTGCGCCCGGTGGCCATCCGGGCGAACTTGATGGCCCCCTCCACCGCCTCGGTGCCGGAGTTGCAGAGGAAGAATCGGTCAATCCCCTCGGGGGTGATCCGGTTCAGCCGATCCAGGCAGCGGGCCCGGGCGTCGTTGTAGAAGAGTTCGTTGCAGGTGATGAGGCGGGCGGCCTGCTCCTGGATGGCCTTGACGACGGCGGGGTTGCAGTGGCCGACGTTGGCCACGCCGACCCCGGCCACGCAGTCAATGTACTCCCGGCCAGCCTCGTCCCACACGCGGGCAGCCTGGCCGCGGATGATGGCCAGATCGCGCTTCTGGTAGACGCCGACGGAGAACTGGTCTTCGAGGAGTTTCAAGTTCATTCAGGCAACCGCAGATGAACGTCCGCCTTAGGCGGATCTTGCCAGGACCGATCCGCCGTGGCGGATCCGCCTCTGGCGCGACAGATGAACGCAGATACAAGAATCATTGGATGACGGTGCCGTGGCCAGAGAGGGCGGAGGTCACGGGCTGTTCGACGTTGGCGCTCGCCAGGATGACGCGCCGGACGCCGCCCCGCAAGGCGATGACGGCGGCCATGAGCTTGCGCTTCATCCGTCCGTGCGCCAGGGGCATGAAGTCGTCAATGGCCCTGGCCGGGATCTTGTCCA
Source organism: Candidatus Methylomirabilota bacterium (assembly GCA_016208645.1). Classification (GTDB taxonomy): domain Bacteria; phylum Methylomirabilota; class Methylomirabilia; order Methylomirabilales; family 2-02-FULL-66-22; genus 2-02-FULL-66-22. The sequence continues at coordinate 6,348 of JACQXP010000253.1, forward strand.
CGAGGGAGTTCGGGTCGTCCAGTTGGCGGAGGAGGCCGGGCACGTTGGAGAGCAGGACCAGCTCCTCGGCCTTGAGCCCCGCGGCCAACTCGGCCGCCGCGGTGTCGCCGTCCACGTTGACCGCCTCGCCCTCGTAGCTCGCCCCCGGCGGGCACAGCACAGGCAGGTAGCCGTGATCGAGGAGGAGGGTCACCAGGCCGGCATTCACCCGCTCCACCTTCCCCGTGTAGTCGCCGCGCAGGACCTTCCGCTTGCCGCCCTCCAGGATGGTGATGGCGTCCTTGCGTTTTCCTTCGAAGATGCGTCCATCCAGGCCCGAGAGGCCCACGGCGTTGATTCGCCGCCGCTGGAAGGCCTCGACGATGGCCTTGTTACCCTTGCCGCAGTAGGCCATCTCGAAGATCTCGAGCGTCTCCCGGTCGGTGTACCGGCTCTGGATGCCGGAGACGGAGGTCACGAAGCGCGGCGGCTTGCCCAGTTTCTCCGCCAGGACGTTGGTTTCGCCCGAGGCGCCGTGGACCAGAACGACCCTCCGGCCGGCGCGCAGGATCTCCGTCAGGTCCGCCACCGTCGGGTCAATCTGAGTCCCGGATCCGCCACCGATCTTGACGATAAGCATGATGCAGAGCCGAGAGCCGCGAGTTCAACTTGAGGCAGCGGATCTCACCAGCTTCGGGTCGTTTTGAATGATCACGGTGGGATTGGGGTTGGGCTTAGGAATCGGCAGGCCCTCTTGTCTCAGGACGGCGATGTGATCCTCCATCGCCCACTTGGCCTGATATAGGCAGTCTTCTACGGAGTGGCCGACCCCGGTGAATCCCTCGAGATCGGGGGAGTAGAAGCCGAAGAAATCCGGATCGTCCGTGGCGTCGATGAGCAGAGAGTATTTGAGGTCAATCACTTGCCTCTCCCGTTTTCAGACCGGCCGCCTTCAGGATGGCCCAACAAGTGCCGGTCGGGGAGATTCTCTTCGCCGCGTCCTACTTGGCCTGCACCCTTCGAGCGTTGAGCCATTTCTTGAGGGATTGAGGACTCTCTCCCGAGCGGCGACCCGCCAGAAGCCCGGCGACGGTCAAGTCTTCGTCCAAGTCCGGCCAGTGGATGAAAGCGCCATCTCCGAAGAACTCAAAGCGGTTCCGTTCCGCCTGGGTCGCGTGCCACAACCGTGGATACCACGCGAGCGGCACGACAATGGTTCGTCCATCCACGAGGTCAACCGTGAGCGCCTCATCGCTGACGATAAGCTGGAGCGCCCGAGCCTCTTGCAGTTCACCGACCGAAGAATTCATGCCATTTCTCCAGCAATCTCTCCCGATGCTCGTGAATCAGGGCTGATATGGCGTTAAGCTCGGACCTATTGTAACCCCCAGCCTGCTGCAAGGCAACAGGATCCAGCCAGAACTTTGCCACCCGGTTCTCCCGCCTGACATGGATGTGCGGCGGCTCCTCGCGATCAAGGGAAACGAAAAACAGACGATAGGGTCCAATCCTCAGAACTGTAGGCATGCCTGAGCATCGCCTGAATCGAGCTGTAGCGGGTCATGAAAATCATCGAGATGCACAGAGGAACTCCCCAGCGCACGCCGCGAGGGTCGTGTCTGTGGCCCCTGGCCCCTGTACTAAATCGGGTGCAGCCCCGGAAACTCCAGGCCCGCCGTCTCGGGCAGGCCGCAGGCCAGGTTCATGGCCTGCACCCCGTTGCCGGCGGCGCCCTTGACCAGGTTGTCCAGGGCCGCCATGACGACCAGGCGCGCCCCACGGGCATCCCTCTCGAAGCCGATGTCGCAGAAATTCGTGCCGGCCAGGATCTTCGGCTCGGGGTAGCGGTAGATGCCCTGCCGTTCTTTCACGATCCGCACGAAGGGCTCGTCCCCGTACTCGGACCGGTAGACCTTCCACAGGTCCTTCTCCTCGACCCCTTCCTTTACGAAGACCTGGCAGGTGGCCAGGACGCCGCGGACGGCCTCGATGGCGGTGGCGCTGAAGTGGACCGTGGGCGGTTGGCCTATGCTCAACTCCTGGACGACCTCGGCGGTATGGCGGTGGCCGGTCGGCTGGAAGGAGCGGACCGATCCGCTGCGCTCCGGGTGATGAGTGGACAGGTGGGGGGTATCGCCGGCAGCCGACGAGCCGACCTTGGCCTCGATGAAGATCTCGCGCCGGGCCACGATGTCGTGCTTGAAGAGCGGCATCAGTCCCAGGATGGACGCGGTGGCCAGGCAGCCGGCGCCGGTGATGAGCCTGGCCTGGCTGATGGCCTTGCGGTGGAGTTCCGGGATGCCATAGACGAACCGTTCCAGGTACTCGGGGGCTTCGTGGGGGTGGCCGTACCACGCCGGGTAGTCGGCGGGGTTCCGCAGGCGAAAGTCGGCGCTGAGGTCAACGATCCGTTCCGCCAGGCCCTCCAGTTGTCCGATCAGCCGCATGGCGCTGCCGTGGGGCAGGCAGAGGAACAGGACCTCGCACGGCTTCAGCTCGTTGATGCTGGTGAATTTGAGCTGGGATTGCTTCCGGAAGTTCGGGTGGATCGTGTGGACGAAGTGCCCGGCGTTGGATTCGGAGGTGGCCTGGACGACCTCGACTCCCGGATGCCGGAGGAGGATGCGGAGGGCCTCGCCCCCGGTGTAGCCCGAGGCCCCGACGATGCCGACCGTGAGCATGTTTTAGCCCTGAGCGGCCGACCCCGGGGCCACCCCTCCGGGCGCCGGGCTCCGACGATGCCGGGCCGGCCTTGCTCCGGGTCGGGCCGTCCTGCTGGACGGCCCTCCGCGCCGCGGGTCCGCGAAGGCGGACCACGGCGACCGGACCCGGCCAGCCCCGCGGGCCCGTCGCCTCGGGCCGGCCCCGGGGTCTCCGCATACGGAATACACTGCAA
>JACQXP010000254.1 GCA_016208645.1 Candidatus Methylomirabilota bacterium
GAGCAGTCCACCGACGCTGCCACAGCCGAAACCAAGCTCAGAAACCTTCAGACCGGTTCGGCCCAGCATTCTGTACTTCACGACGGCCTCCAGTAAATAGGAAGGCAATCAATCAGCGACACCCGGACCGATCGGTTCATCCCGCCCTCCGCGCCCACACGTTCATCCGGCGGAACTGCTTGAAGTAGGTCCCGTCACCGCGCGCGGCAGGGACCCGGCGCTGGCGTCGGGCACCCGGCGGAGCGCGGGCAAGAGTTCGTCGCCGATCAGCCGCATGCTCTGGAGGGCGGCGCGCAGCGGCAACCCGCTCCAGTGAGTGCGCAGGAGCAGGGAATTCACGCCGACTTTTTCCCAGTACGGGCGGAGCTGTTCGTAGCATTCCTCCGGCGATCCCAGGATGAAGCGGTCCTTCACCAGATCCTCGAAGGGTCGCTGGAAGGTCTCCTGGGCGGGCAAGGCATCGTCCTGGCCCCAGCGGGCGTAGGCCCCGTACTTGTTGGCGAGGTGGGGGCCGGCGATCTCCAGCGCGGTCCGCCGATCCCTGGCGCAGAAGATCTCCCGCAGGATAGGCAGGTGCCGGGGGAAGGGACGCCCAAGGCGGGACAGTTCCGTCCGGTAGAGCGAGAGCTGGCGCACCACGGTGGGCAAGGTGGCGTGCGGGCCGATGAACCAGGTATCCCCCAGCTTGGCCGCCCGCTGGACCGCCTGATCGGTCGTGGCGGCGAGCCAGATGGGCGGGTGGGGTCGCTGGACCGGCCGGATGGTCATGGTGACCTTGACCAGCTTGCAGGTGTCGTTCTCGACGCTCACCGCCTCTTCGGTCCAGAGGCGCTTGACCAGGGCCAGGCACTCCTCGAAGCGGCGGACGCGCTGGCCCCGGGGCACCCGGAAGGCGTCGAACTCCACCTCGCGGTAGCCCAGCCCGACCCCGAACACGAAGTTTCCCCGCCAGAGGACGTCCAGCGACGCCACCTGCTCCGCCAGCTCCACCGGGTTATGGAGGCTCAGCAGGAGCACGCCGGCGATCCCCGTCATCTCCCCCGCCTCGGCGGCCAGGCGCGACAGGAAGGGGACGAGCTGGAGCTGCGCCATGCCCTCGCTGAGATAGTGCTGCCCGGTGGCCACAGCGTCCCAGCCCCGGTCCCGGGCCGCCCGGACCATGACCAACTGCTCTTCCAGGGCGGAGACCATGTCGGTCCCCGGCGGGTGCTGGTTGGTCAGGTAGACGCCCACTCTCATGTCGCACCTCCTAGGGTCTGGAATATTCTGAGCAGCCGTGTCGTCTCGGCGTCTTGAGATCTCGCAGGCCTTTGCGGTCTCAGCGAGCTTTGCGGTTAAGTGTCTGGGTTCAGTCGGGCCCCGATCATGCCCAGGCGGAGAAGTCTCCGCAGAACTGCGGGAGTGTCAGGGGCGTGATCCGCCGGTCCGCCGCGGCTTCGTCCCGCTCGGCCGGCGTGTTGTAGCCCCAGGTGGCCAGGAACAGGCCGACCGCGTCCAGGTCCGCCTGCCCAGCAGATCCGCCTTCGGGCGGGTGCGCTCCTTGCCCCGGACCTGGACGGCCGGCAGGGTCACTGCGTTTCTCTCCAGGAGGAGGTGGGCGAAGCGCCCCTCTTTGGTGGTGATGACGAAGACCCGCACCTCCTCTCGGAGCAGTGCCCGCAACCGATCGGCGATGCCGGGATAGAACTGCTGAGATGCGAGCCAGCCCGGAAGATCTCGCTGGATCCAGGCATCCCGGGCGGCGTCGAAGCGCGCCGCCAGGTCCGCCGGATCGAGGCGGTCGGCCTCGACGATCCGCGGCCGCCACGTCGTCTGAAACTCGCGGAGGAGCGTGGCCTCCGGCACCCCCTCGAGGATGGCGCGCAGGAGGACGGGGGCTTCCCAGCCGATCTCCAGGGCGGGCCGCATCCGGTGGAAGGCGGCCGCCGCTTCCGGCGGCGGCTCATCCCCGTTGGCTCCCCAGATCTCGCGGTACGCCTGCCAGGTGGACCTCAGGGTCTCGTGGGCGGTGTCGCAGATGACGCCGTCGAAATCCAGGGCCAAGATTTTCGGGGCAGCCCGAGAAGCGTTCGGTGGTTCGAGCGTTCGAGGGTTCGGTTGTTCATGAACTCCCGAACTGCCGAATCCGCCAACGGCGGAAACGTCCGAACGCTGTTCCTTCATCGCGCGCCCGCCCGGAACATCGTGAGCAGCATCTTGAAGCGGCCGGCCGCCTGGACCGCATGGGGAACGTCGGCCGGCATCAGGACCAACTCGCCCGTCCCGACGCTAACCGTCGTGCCGCCGATGCGTAGCGTCGCCGTCCCGTCCAGGACCTGGACCAGGGCGTCGAACGGTGCCGTGTGCTCGCTCAATCCCTGCCCTTCGTCAAAGGCGAACAGGGTCAAGGTTCCCGTATCGGTCTTTAGCAGCGTTCGACTGACTACGGAGCCGGGGGCGTACTGGACCGCCTCGGCGAGCGGCATCGGCTTTGCCGGGGGTAACTGGGTCTGCGGGGTGCTGGCGGTGGTCATGGCAGATGTCTCCCATAAAACCTAGAAGCAACCGCAGATGAACGCAGCTAAACGCAAATGAAGTCCATCTCAATTACCGGATGTGGAAGACATCCGTGTGAAGATCGAGGCCGATCCCCCGGATCGTCTCACCGGGATTTGCGATGGCGAAATGGGTCTCCGGCGTTGCCTCGGTTGCCTGGCGGATCCAATGCTCGGCGTCGGATGCCGTGTAGGGATGGGGAAATCGGGGATGGGCCTCGTCAAACCACGTCCTCAGCCCCGAACGGATCCGCGGAACATGAGCCGTATTCTGGTCACGAGGATATCCAGAAACGAGAGGACCGCGGCCACGACCACAGCAACGATGGCGCTGCCAAGCGGATCGAAGATGAGTTCCCAGCCCTCCCCGCCGATCGGGAAAAGCGAGTTCCAGCGACTCCAGCCACACGCGAGGAAGGCCAGGCCGCCCGCCCCCACGGCCGAGAGACCCACCCGGCTCACTCCCCGAAGCGGCCCCCAGCGAATTCGTTCCCACGGCAGAATCCCCGCCCCCGCAGTCGCCACGCCTGCGGCGAGGAAGGCGCTGAAGGAAAGGGTAAAGAAGAAGAGGGGCGGCGGAGGCAGTTCCCGGACGCCCGTCATGAAGAGGCTCCAGATCCCCCAGCCGAGGATCGCCACACTGAGGAGCCCTCCCGCGCGGCGCGTTTTCTCCGGAATCAAGAGGAGGAAGCAAGGCAGGGCAAGGAGGACCGCAGCCAGCGCCTGGCGGGGGCGGCGGTACGCGATGTAGCCGGCCTGATCCTTCCGCGAGAGATCGGACGAGGCGGCATAGCGACCCGAGCTGGCGTAGCGGGAATACACCGGACGAATGCGATCGGCGTACCAAAGGGCTACCGGCATGTACCTTCCGGAAATCTCCCAGAATGCGTCCCGGGCCACCTGGGCCGTCGAGTACGACACTGCGTCTCGCTTGTCGGGGAAGGCGGTCACCTCCTTCGACAGGAGTTCCACGGATGCGACGAGCAGGCGATCGCGGGTGGCGTCATCGAACGGCACGATCGGAGGCGGGAGTTCCTGCTCCACCGGGATGGGCAGGTTCGAAATGCTCCGTCTGCCTTGTGGTCCGCCCAGTCCGGGGGGTGGTGGGGGAGGGGAAGGAGCCCGGATGAGGGGCATCGGCGATCGAGTCCTGCGGACCAGGGCCGCTTCCACGAGAGCATGGAGGGCAAGCGCCCGGAGCATGGGCGGCCCGGTGGTTGCCGCAGCCAGGATGGCCTCGCGCGTCGCCGATGACCGCCAGCAGGCGAAGAGAGGTGCCGCGGCCTGTACCCCCCAGCAGCGTCCCGCGATGTCCCGGCAGGCCTCCGGCTCTGTGATGGGGGCGCGAAGCTTTTGCAACGCGACCACGATGGCGTCCACCACTTCGGGATGCTTCTCCTGTGCGAGTGCGTCGCGGAGAGGCTGGATTCCCTCCGGGGGATCGAGTTTTCCGAGCGAGGTGGCGGCCTCCAGGCGGGCCCGGTGGTCGGGGTCCGAACGCAGCGTCCGAGCCAACGTGGCGACCGTGGACGCCTTGATCGCTTTCTCTGGCTCCCCCGACGCGGCCATCCCCCCCAGTGCCTGGACTGCCAGGGCACGAATGGAAGGTTCCGCATCCGCCGCGAACCTCTGGAGGGCCTGGATGGCCTCCGGCCCCCGGCACTTTCCCAGCAGCGACACCGCGGCCCCGGCCGTGCCCAGGCCGATCCCTTTCGGCTTCGCCCGCAACGCAGCCACCGTCTCCACCAGCGCAGAGACGACCCGGGGATCGCTGCCGACCCGCTCGTTTACCAGCGTGGCCTCGATGGCAACCAGGATCTCCCCCGGATCCCTCTCCATGATCCAGCTTCGGTTTCCCACTTTGATGACTGGCCCAGATTCGACCTTGGGCGGGTCCGCCAGCGCCCGGATGAGCGTGACCGCCGTTTCCACATCAGCAACAGCCTCCATGACGAAGAAGTAGGCATCATTTCGTGGGGGCAAGTCAGTATGCTTGAGGAAACGCTCGGCAATCTCGGGACCCCGACCGCCAAAGTCCTTCCGGACCTCTGCGTATGCGGGCTGAACCTCCCCTTCCTTTTTTGCCCGTGCCCAGTCCGGTACACCCCGCAGCCCCTCGTGCCTCTCGAAGCTGGCAAGGCGTTCGAGATCAGCCGCGGAGAGGGTGGCGGCCTCGGCTCCCGAGGAAGCCAAGAGGATCTGGGAGCAGAAGGCCAATACTAGGAGGATGCCGTTTCTATACGTGAAATTGGTATCGGACACCATTCCGCACCCTCACTTCGCGGCGGCCAGTCGTTTCAGCAGTTGGATCTGCCCGGCGTGGTATACATCGTGGGCGGCGATGCCCGAGATCAGGGCCGCGGTACTCACCTTGCTGCCGGTGGGAATCTTGTTCAAGTCTCTTGGCGCCAACCCGGCAATGGCGGCGCGCATCTTTCGGTGCATCTCTTCCAACAAGACAACGTCATTTCGCCACGCCTCGGGTGTCATAACCTCCGGGCGAACGAACCAGTTCGATCCTTTCAGCGGAAAGGAACCCTTCTTCTCCCCGAGCAATCGGCGCCGGACGATGTACTTCCAGTACGCCGCGTGGACCACGATCTCCCAGATGTTATGGCGGCCGTTCGCCGGCCTCCAGGCCACATCGTGGGCATCGAGCCCCCTGATCGAGCCGCGCAGGTTGGGCCCATGCCAGGCCTTCTTCTCATACGATTCATCCACGATTTGTAGAAGAAGCCTGATCTCGGGTGCAACCACAGCGCCTTTCATATCCTGCCTCTCGCCCCTTCCCAGCCTTCCACAGGCTACTCCCAGCCTACCGGTTCGTATCCGCGCTCGCGGAGGCAGCGGTCCACGAAGTTCTTGTAGACGGGGCTGGGTTCGCTGGCCTTGAAGAGGCCGCGGAGGAATCCCCCGGTGGCGCCGGTGGCCGCCCCTACGGCCGCCCCGGTGCCGGCCTGGCCCCGAACGGCTCCACCCGCCGCCCCGACGGCCGCGCCAGCTCCCGCGCCCACCGCGGTGCTCCCAGCCACGGTGCCCGCCGCCCCCGACTTGACGAACTGGTCCGCCGACTGCTTGCAGTCGGCGACGTCGCGCTCTGCCTGGGCCTGGCCGACCCGGGCGAGATGCGCATTCGGGTACAGGACGGGCGAATGGCTGGCGCACCCCGAGAGGGTGCCCGCGAGTACAAGGGCCACGGCGAAACGCATCAGGACATCCTTCCGCAGGCGAGAGGTTCCCTGGCGCTATGATTTGCCCGATCGCCGCACCTGGTTGCGGCCGGCGTTCTTGGCGGCGTAGAGGGCCTGGTCCGCGGCGCTGATGAGTTTTTCCTCGGACTCCGCATCCCCTGGAAGGGTCGCCACCCCGATGCTCACAGTAAGATTGATCGTCTGCCCAGGGGAGACGGTCATCGTGTGCCCCGCGATGATTCCCCGCACCCGTTCCGCCATCGTCAGGGCGCCAGGGCCCGGCGTCTCTGGCAGGAGAATGGCGAACTCGTCCCCCCCGTAACGGGCCGGCTCATCCACGGGGCGGACTTCCTGCTGGATCAGGGCCGCGAGGGCCCGCAGGGCCTCGTCGCCGGCCAGGTGGCCATAGGTATCGTTGATGACCTTGAAGTTGTCGATGTCCAGGATCAAGAGAGAGAAGGGACGGCCGTAGCGTCGGGATCGCCCCACCTCTTCGGTCAGCCGCCGGCGGAACTCGCGGTAGTTGTACAGGCCCGTGAGACCATCGTGGATGGACAGATCCTCGAGCGCGGCCTGGCTCTTCGCAAGCTTGTCTGCCATGGCATTGAATGTCCTCCCCAGATGCCCCAGCTCATCCGGTGTCCCTAGCGAGACCCGGTGGGCAAGGTCGCCTGCCCCGAAGCGTTCCGCGCCCTCCTCGAGTACCCGAAGGGGGAGCAGGATGGAGCGCGCCAGGGCCCTGCCAACCAGAAGAGCAGTCCCGAGCCCCAGTACGAAGACCGTGCCGATGACGAGCAGCGCCCTTCGCCTGACGGCATGGGCCAGCACCAGATATTCCGTCATCTCCTGCTGGGCCAGGGTATGGATCCGGTCGAGCAGGCTTATCGCCCGGTCCATGTGCGCGTCGAGGCGTCCGAGTTCGCGCGGCGAGGCTGCATTCCCTATGGGATGGGGAATGGCCAGGATGGCTTCGATGAGACTCCGACCCTGTTGCCATTCCTCCCGGGCAGACCGGAATAATGCTCGCTCCTCTGCCAGAACAAAGGGTCCCGCACCGGCATCTTTGAAGACCTTGTCCACGTTCTGGATCGCCTGGAGAAAGCGCTGCCGCTCGTCCGGGTCACCGTGACCGCCGATAAGGTAATCGTGGACCAGGAGCGTCGCCTTCTGGATCAGGCTCTGAAGGCGCAGGGCCAGCGCGATCTCCTCGGAGGCTTCATGCACGACGTTATCGAGGGCATGGATGGTG
>JACQXP010000255.1 GCA_016208645.1 Candidatus Methylomirabilota bacterium
GACGCCGGGCGTGGCGCGCGCGGTGCCGGTCGTCCAGGCGATCACGCCGGTGGCGGATCTCCCGGGCGATGTGCTCCTGGTCCTGGGCGTGGATGTCCTGGCCGACGCGGGCATCCGCGAGTACCGGGGGCCCACGCCGGAGCTGGCCGATCCCCTGCAACTGCTGACCGAGCCCGACGCCATCCTCCTGACGGAGCGATTCGCCCGGGCGCACGACTTGGATGTGGGCGCCTCGATCCGGCTCGTGACGCCGACGGGGCCGAAACCCTTCGTGATTCGCGGCCTGTTGAGGGATCGGGGGACGGCCCGGACCATGGACGGGCAGTTCGCCGTCCTCGACATCGCGGCGGCGCAACTCCACTTCGGGAAGCTCGGGAGGCTGGATCGGGTGGACCTCTTGCCGGACGAAGGGGCGGACGTGGACCAAATCGCGGCAGGTCTCCGCCGGCAACTGCCGCCCGAGGTGACGGTGGAGCGGCCGGAGGCGCGGAACGCCCAGGTGGAGCAGATGCTGGCCTCGTTCCAGCTCAACCTGTTCGTGCTGAGCCTCATCGCGCTCTTCGTCGGGATGTTCCTCGTCTACAACACCATGTCGGTTTCCGTGGTGCGGCAGCGACGGCAGATCGGCATCCTGCGCGCCCTGGGCGTGAGCCGGGGGCAGGTCCTCCTGGCCGTGGCGGTCGAAGGGGGCATGATCGGGCTGATGGGCTCTGCATTGGGTGTCGCGTTGGGCGTGGTCCTCGCGAGGACGACGCTCGGAGCCGTCAGCCAGACGGTCTCGTCGCTGTACGCGTTCGTCCGGCCCGGCGAGCTGCACCTGCCGGCCTCGTTGATCCTCCAGGCGATCGTCCTGGGATGCGGGACGGCCATCCTCTCCTCCTTGTTGCCCGCCCTGGAGGCCGCGGCGGTCACGCCGCGGGAGACGCTGGCAGCGGCCTCGCTGGAGCGGCGACACCACCCATGGCTCCTCTCCTGCGCTGGCCTGGCCCTGGCCCTGGCGGCCTACGGCCTGTCGCAGGCGGGTCCGGTGGGGGGACGCCCCCTCTTCGGCTACGGCGCGGCGCTCTGCCTGCTCCTCGGGGCGACGCTCTTCTGCCCGGCCGTCCTCTTGGTATTCCAGCGGGCGCTGGCGGCGGGCCTGGCCGGATCGCGGCTCCTCCCAGGATGGATGGCGGCCGGGAACCTCGGCCGCGCCCTGCGCCGGAACGCGGTGACGATCGGCGCCATGGTCGTGGGCCTGGCGATGCTGGTGAGCGTCTCCACCATGATCCAGAGCTTCCGCCAGACGGTCGAGATCTGGATCCACCAGACGATCCGCGCAGACCTCTATCTGTCCCGGGCCACCCGGATGATCAAAGGTGCCGACGCGCGCCTCCCGGCCGGCACCCTGGACGAGGTGCGGGGTATCCCGGGCGTGGCGGAGGCAGACGGCTTCCGGGGACTCCGGATAGAGGATGGACGCGGCGGACGGTTCCTTCTGGGGGCGGGGGACTTCGACGTCATGGCCCGGCGCGGGCGATTGCTGTTTCGCCGCGGCGACTCGGCGGCCATCCTGCAGGAGGCCCGGGCGCAGGATCGCCTGATCGTATCGGAGACGTTTGCCGAGCGGTACCACGTCACTGAGGGGGACGAGGTCACCCTGCACCCGCCTGGCCGGAGGGTCCGCCTGCGCATCGCCGGCGTCTATTACGACTACACGACGGAGGGCGGGC